>CBDUPS010000197.1:0-3980 GCA_965369155.1 uncultured Spongiibacteraceae bacterium | reverse complement strand
ATGGTTGTTAGCCACTAATCGGTTATAAATGAGTTCTGAAAAATATTGGTTTTCAGTAGAGTGTGTTGAGTGAAAATTATCAAAATTAATCAAAAAGCCCTGATAATCGGCTAAATGTTCAGCTTTTATATTGTCAATGAGGGCTTCTGGGGTAATGCCTTGTTCTTCGGCCTTAAGCATAATGGCTGTACCGTGGGCATCATCAGCACACACATAATAACATTCATGCCCCATCAGTTTTTGAAAGCGAACCCAAATATCAGTTTGAATAGCCTCTAATAAGTGGCCAAAGTGAAGGGAGCCATTGGCATAAGGCAAGGCGCTGGTAACAAGAATTTTTCTTGGCATTCGTCTCTCAACATTGCAGATAATAGATGGAGTGGTAAAGGGGCAACACTATAGCGTTTTTTTGTTTTTTTTTCATTACCCTAAGGGATATGTTATCTAACATTTTTAGCCGTTCAGCGGTACAATGGGCGCGAATTTTTTACAGATAAACAATACTAAGGAGCCTTTATGTCTGTTGTTGACGGAGTAAAACACATTGTTGCAGTGGCATCAGGTAAAGGCGGTGTGGGTAAATCCACCACAGCAGTTAATTTAGCCCTAGCATTATTAGCTGAGGGTAAGCGAGTAGGGTTGCTTGATGCAGACATCTACGGCCCATCGCAACAGGTAATGTTGGGCGTTGCCCCTAATACACGGCCTAAAACCCACGAAGATAAATATTTTCACCCTATCATTGCCCATGGCTTACAAACCATGTCGATGGGGTATTTGGTAACCGATGCCACCCCCATGGTATGGCGTGGGCCAATGGCCAGTGGTGCCTTACAGCAAATACTCACCCAAACCCTGTGGGATAACGTCGATATATTAATTGTTGATATGCCCCCAGGTACAGGAGACATTCAGCTAACCTTATCGCAAAAAGTGCCTTTATCAGGGGCGGTTATTGTTACTACACCACAAGATATCGCTCTGCTTGATGCCCGCAAAGGTATTGAGATGTTCCGTAAAGTGAGTGTGCCGGTACTGGGTGTGGTTGAAAATATGGCGGTACATATTTGCAGTAATTGTGGTCATCAAGAGCATTTATTTGGCGATGGTGGCGGTGAGAGAATTGCCAGAGAGTACAAAGCACCGTTGCTCGGAGCCTTACCACTATCATTAAGCATTCGTGAACAAGTAGATTCTGGAAACCCTACGGTTGCGGCTGACCCCAACGGTGATATTGCACAAATTTATCGGCAAATTGCACGGGGTGTACTTCATGCATTAGATGAAAGTGTGGGGAATGTGGCAAAAAATAAACCGTCTATTTCTATTGATAGCGAATAATCCGTTATTGATACAATACACAATCGCATAACGATAAAGACTGATAAAACAGGAATACAGCATGGCAATAAAATCGGATAAATGGATTCGCCGCATGGTGGAAAATGAAGGCATGATCGAGCCATTTGAAGCAGGGCAAGTACGTTATAACCCCGCAGGGGACAAGCTAGTGTCTTACGGCACATCAAGCTATGGTTACGATGTACGCTGTTCAACCGAATTTAAAGTCTTTACCAATATTAACTCCGCAATTGTTGATCCTAAAAACTTTGATGAAAGAAGTTTTGTTGATGTGGTGAGTGATGTATGTATTATTCCCCCCAACTCTTTTGCTTTGGCGCGCACCATCGAATATTTTCGTATTCCCCGCAGTGTACTCACCATTTGTTTAGGTAAATCAACCTATGCCCGTTGCGGCATTATTGTGAATGTCACCCCTCTTGAGCCTGAGTGGGAAGGTCACGTTACCTTAGAGTTTTCTAACACCACTAATTTACCGGCCAAAATTTACGCTAACGAAGGCGTAGCGCAAATGCTGTTTTTTGAATCAGATGAAGTGTGCGAAACCAGTTATAAAGATAGAGGCGGCAAATACCAAGGCCAAAAAGGTGTAACACTGCCTCGGGCTTAATGGGTGGTAAACCAATACGCTCCCGTAACAACACCAATAAGCAGACATAAAAAATCCCCCTCTGTGGGGTGATTACACGGTGTTTTTTTATGGGGTATTGAGGGCTTGCGTAAAAGCCGCTAAACCACCAATTACTCTTGCTTACCCTTTACTTTTTGCCCGTCTAATGTGGCTTTGCGTAGGGTGATTTTATGAGATTTTTTGTCTTCGCTATTGGTTTGCTCAATTTGTACGGTTAAGTAATCCCAATCTTTAGCAAACCAAGCGGTGGTGGTGCGTTTTCCATGGATATATTGATACACCACAGTATCAAGTGCGCCAATATCTTTTAGCTCAAGAGACTGTTGGCCTAATAAGGTCCATTCTTCATATTTCATTTCTCCCCGAGAAGGGACAAAAAAAGCAAAAGATTGCGGCGGTGTATCACTATTAAGCAGCGTTAAACGCATTTGCATTTGTAAGCTTAACGAGTCTTGAGGTTTGGGAGGTATCGCTACACTCCACGGGTTTTTAGTGATCTCATTGGCGACGGTTTTTTTCTCATAGTTAAAAACTAAATGAGCATCTTTACTGTCAGATAAGCCTTTACGCTCAAAATGGTAAATTAATGGCTGAATTTGCCCTTCTTTTATATCAAATACGGAGTACTCATTAATCGCCACAAATAATACCGACGCGCTAGTGGATACCTGCCATTTACCGGTAGGTAGCACTTCAAGTTTACGGGTATTATCAATCGAAAACCCCGATAATTTTGCATTAAATACCGAGGTAAAAGGTTTTAATGTGGCACTAAAAACACTGCTTGATAACACTAATAATGCTGCGGTAGAAAGAGTACGTAGTAACATAAATAATCCGTTTTAATTGGTGGTTTCGGTGTGTTGAACCCCAGTGGCAGGTAGTGGTTTATCGTCTAACCATACTTTATTATCCTGTAAACGCAAACGCCCTTGGCAAAACCATTGTACCGCCAAAGGGTAAATCACATGTTCTTTAGACAACACTTTAGCGGCTAAAGTTTCTTCGGTGTCATCAGGGTTTATAGCAACCTGTGCCTGAATAATAGCAGGGCCCCCATCAAGCTCTTCGGTAACAAAATGTACGGTAACTCCATGGACGGCATCTTTGGCTTCAATCGCTCTACGATGGGTGTGTAATCCGGGGTATTTTGGTAGCAAAGAGGGGTGAATATTGAGTAAATTACCCTTAAAGCGTTGTACAAACTCTGGGGTTAAAATACGCATAAAGCCGGCTAATACCACTAAATTTGGCTGATATTCGTTGATTATGTTGCCAAGCTCTAAATCAAATTCCTCACGGTTAGCATAAAGAGTGTGATCTAAGGTAATGGCTTCAATGCCTGCCGCTTTTGCGCGCTCTAAACCATAGGCATTAGGGCGGTTACTAATAACCGCGGCAATATGGCAGTGGCTATCTTGCAGGCTGTAATCAATTAACGCTTGTAAATTACTCCCGCTGCCCGAAATAAGCACAACTACTTGCAACGGTTTTATCTCATCAATCTGACTCATGAATTTAGCAGTACCACAGGGCTTTCTTGCTCAGGTTGTATCGAGCCAATAATTGAGACGGTTTCCCCAGCATCGGTTAAGGTTTTTAGTGCAAGATCAACTTGATCAGCCGCCACACAAACTACCATGCCAATACCACAGTTAAAGGTGCGATACATTTCGGTGGCGTTAATATTGCCCTGTTGCTGAAGCCAGCTAAAAACAGCAGGCCATTGCCACGCATTACAATCGATAACCGCAGAATGATTCTCTGGTAACACACGGGGTAGGTTCTCAGACAAGCCACCGCCGGTAATATGTGACAGGGCTTTAACTTCTACGGCTTTAAGCAAGGCTAAAATAGGTTTTACATAAATGCGGGTAGGGGTAAGTAGGGTTTGTCCTAGGGTTTTACCCTCAGCAAAATCTTGTGATAAATCAGCACCGCTGACCTCAATAACCTTACGAATTAACGAATAACCATTAGAATGAGG
>CBDUPS010000196.1:0-4003 GCA_965369155.1 uncultured Spongiibacteraceae bacterium | reverse complement strand
TGGTCCTAGAGGCGGTTTGATTTTATGTAAATCGAACCCTGACCTTGAGAAAAAGCTTAACTCAGCCGTTTTTCCAGGCGGTCAGGGTGGCCCATTAATGCACGTGATTGCGGCAAAAGCGGTGTGCTTTAAAGAAGCCATGAGTGAAGAGTTTAAGGATTATCAGAAACAAGTAGTTAAAAATGCCAAGGTTATGGCTGGTGTTTTTATGCAACGTGGTTTTGATGTGGTATCTAATGGCACAGAAGACCATTTATTTTTATTAAGCCTTATTCGCCAAGGTATCACCGGTAAGGATGCTGATGCGGCGTTAGGCAGAGCCAATATCACCGTTAATAAAAATGCGGTTCCTAATGACCCCCAATCTCCTTTTGTGACATCAGGTTTGCGTATTGGAACACCCGCAATTACTACCCGTGGCTTTAAAGAGTCGGAGTCAGAAATGTTAGCGGGTTGGATTTGCGATGTTTTAGATGATTTACATAATGAAGAAGTGATTGCCCGAGTAAAGGCTGAGGCTCTTGCATTATGTAAGCGCTTTCCAGTATATGAATAACAACTGATAGGCATTTACAGGTTACAACTAATAAAAAAACACCCACTAAAATAGTGGGTGTTTTTTTTATAGGCGTTTTAAGTTGTAGGCACTAATACCTATAGATGTATTAGCGTTGCTGGCAGCTTTGGTAAATTATGTCGTCACCTTCAAGCAATAGGGCTTCTTTACCTTTGATCCAAAAAGTTATTTTTTCATTGGAAAACTTTTCTCCTGAGGCGCTAATTTTTCTTTCTAAGGGTGTGGCTATATGGGTTTTCTGATCAACTAGCATTGCTTGATCATTATTCAATGCAACTCGTTGGTCGCCACTGGTGTATAGCCCGGTTACAAACAAAAAGGTATGTTCATTGGGGCAGGTGTATGTGAGCGTGTTGGATGTGGGGGTGTTGTTGGCTGCCTGCTCATCCATGCAGGTGGGTTGGGTATAAGCATGGCAGTAGCGGCGAGTACAGGCAATTACTTCAGAATCTTCTCCGCGCATACAGCTATTACAACCATCGTAAAATGACTGGCAACTGTCAGCAATAGTGGCTTTCCAGCTGTTTTTATCGAACACTACGCTCGGGGGAATAGGAACATCATCTGGTGCTTGTTGCTGTGATGCACAGCTGGCTAAAAAAAATGCACCCATCAATATTAAGGTAAGGCGGTTATCTCGTAATACAGTTGTAATGAAGGTTAGCATGTTATTTATTGTGCTCCCGTACTAGACGCTGTTTGGCGATATCCCATTCTCTATCTTTAATAGAGACGCGTTTATCGTGATCTTTTTTTCCCTTGCCCAAGGCAACCTCGCATTTCACTAAATGCTTTTTCCAGTATATTTTGGTGCAAATGGCGGTGTAGCCTTTTTGCTGGGTTGCAGCAACAAGCTTTGAGATTTCGCTGTGATGTAATAATAGTTTGCGGGTGCGAGTGGGATCGGCAATTACATGGGTTGAGGCAGTTTTTAATGGGTCTATATGAGTACCAATTAACCAAACCTCGTCATTTTTTAAAAATACATAGCTATCGGTGAGCTGGCATTTGCCCTCCCGAAGACTTTTTACCTCCCAACCTGTAAGTACTAAACCTGCTTCAAAAGTATCTTCAATAAAATAGTCGTGCCGCGCTCTTTTATTGGTGGCGATGATATTGGGGTTTTTGTGTTTTTTCTTGCTCATAGCGCCATTATAAAAGTTATAATAAACAAATGTATGGTTATCTTTAGATTTAAGGTGATTTTTTAACCAAGTTGATAAGCAGTGTTATGACGGTAATTGATAAAACGGCCTTGTTGTCGTATTCAGCGGAGGCAGTATACAACTTGGTCAATGATATTCCAGCTTACCCTGAGTATATTGAGGGTTGTGTAGGGTCTGAAGTGTTACAAAGTGAGCCGAACTTTATGATAGCACGGCTTGATCTCTCCAAGGGCGGTGTAAAGCAAAGTTTTACCACTAAAAATAGACTGCTTCCCTATGAGCGAATAGGGCTTAGCTTGGTTGATGGTCCATTTATTTATTTTGATGGAGAGTGGGTTTTTACCCCTTTGCAGGCTGATGCTTGTAAGGTATCTTTTCATCTTGAATTTGAAGTAAGCAATCCTCTTATTGGTATGGCAGCAAATCGATTACTAAGCTCAGTCAGTAATAACTTAGTATCTTCAATATGCTCAAGGGCAAAACAAATTTACGGGTGACATTATGGATTCTGATGAAACAGCAATTTCAGTTGAAGTGGCTTATGCTTTACCACACAAGCAGCAGATTATTTCGTTACAAGTGCCAGAGGCAACAACAGCTGAAGATGCTGTTAAAAGGTCAGGTATTGAGAAGAGCTTTCCAGAAATTGATTTGGATGCACTAAAACTTGGTATTTTTGGTAAAGCGATAAAAAATAATCAAATACTAAAAAATATGGATAGGGTTGAAGTCTATCGCCCACTGATTGCTGACCCTAAAGAAGTAAGAAAGCAACGGGCGGCTAAAGTTAAGGCGCAAAAGGCTGCTGAGAAGGAATAGAGTTTCCCAGCGTTAGATAAAAGTGTGTTTAAGGGGTGGTTCCCCCAGTTTTTTCACTGGCTTGAGCTGCTTCTGGGCGGTAATCGCCTACAATTTTTACTAGGTTGTCACCATCAAACCACAACGTGATGCGTTCTTGGGTACGGGCTTTACTACCGGCTTGTACACTATAAAGGTAATCCCAGCGATCTTGATTGAACGTATCGACTATCATGGGGGGGCCTAATAGATAACGTACTTGCTGACGAGTCATGTCAGGTTGTAGTTGGTTGATATCTTTTTGTTTGAGTACATTACCTTGTTGGATATTAATTTTGTAAGGTTCTAGCCAACCGCAGGAGGTAAGAGAGATAAGCAAAAGGACGAAAAAATAGGCACGGATTCTCATTAAAGGTAACTTCTTTGTCTTGTTGTATAGATATGAGGTAATGTTACCTTAATCTATAGGTAAAGGTAATCTCTTAAATAGTAACCAAAGAGATTATTTGTCACAGTATTTTGGAGTAATAGGAAAGATCATGAGTCACAAAGAATTACGCGAAGCGGGTTTAAAAGTAACAGCGCCCCGGATGAAAATCTTACAAATTATGGAAGAAGCAACAGCAAATATGTTGCATATGAGTGCCGAAGATGTGTTTCGTAAATTACTTGAAGACGACAGCGATATTGGTTTGGCAACGGTATATCGCGTACTCACCCAATTTGAGAGTGCGGGATTAGTTGAGCGCCATAATTTTGAAGATGGACATGCAGTATTTGAAATGACGTCAGAGGAACATCACGACCACATGGTGTGCTTGGATTCTGGTGAGGTTATTGAATTTTTTAACGAAGCTATTGAGAAGCTTCAACATGAGATAGCCGAATCCCATGGTTATGAATTAATGGATCACAGCTTAGTTCTCTACGTAAAAAAGAAAAAAGCACCCTAAGTTTTTAGAGACTGATAGAAATAAGCCTTACAGCAATTATGTCTGTAAGGCTTATTTTTTATGTGCAGCAACAAAGCATTAATGTAATGCGCCAATCATTTCTTCTGCATGGGCTAACGAGGTTTTGGTCACAGCAATACCCCCTAGCATACGAGCTATCTCTGCAACTTTTTCTTCATCGTTAAGTATAGCGATAGATGTAGAGGCTTCTTTTTTATCGGTGTGTTTTTGTATAAATAAGTGTTGGTGGGATTTAGCGGCCACCTGAGCTAAATGAGTGATACAAATAGCCTGATTATGCTCACCTAACTGGCGTAATAGTTGCCCAACAACATCGGCGGTGGCACCGCCAATCCCCGCATCTATCTCATCAAATATAAGTGTTGCTGTTGAGGTGGTTTTTGCTATGGCAACTTGAATCGCTAAGCTGATGCGAGACAGTTCTCCACCAGAGGCAATATCTTTAATCGAGGCAAACGGTTGGCCTGGGTTAGTGCAAATTAAAAATT
>CBDUPS010000195.1:0-4011 GCA_965369155.1 uncultured Spongiibacteraceae bacterium | reverse complement strand
CCTGATGGATCAAAAGTGTTGAGAGCCAAAGGTGATATGGCATCACCCAATATGAATATGCGCGACCCTATTCTTTATCGGGTACGCAAAGCTTCTCATCACCAAACAAAAGATAAATGGTGTATTTATCCTACTTACGATTTTGCCCACGGCCAGTCTGATGCCTTAGAGGGTATTAGCCACTCTATTTGTACCTTAGAGTTTGAAGATCATCGCCCATTGTATGAGTGGTTTTTACAAAAGCTTCCTGTACCTAGTACGCCAAAGCAGTATGAGTTTGCCCGTTTAAATATTAATTATATGGTTACCTCTAAACGCAAACTAAAATTATTAGTGGATGAAAAAATTGTTGCCGGTTGGGATGATCCTCGCATGCCAACCATTGCTGGTTTACGTCGTCGTGGTTATACCGCTAAAGCGTTACGCACTTTTTGCGAGATGATTGGGGTTACCCGTAGTGATGGTGTGGTCGATATGGCCATGCTGGAATTTGCTTTTCGTGATGATTTAAACGAAAACGCCCCCCGTGCTATGTGTGTATTAAACCCGGTAAAAATAGTAGTGAGTAACTTTGCCGAAGTGTCGGATCAATCAATACAAATAATGACGGCGCAAAAGCATCCTAATAAACCAGAGATGGGTGAGAGACAATTACCTTTTACAGAAACACTGTATATTGATAGAGCCGACTTTACTGAAGACACAACACTGTCTCGTAAAAAGTTTAAGCGTTTAGTGATAGGGGATTTTGTTCGTTTACGTGATGCTTATGTTATTAAGGCCGACTCTGTACATAAAGATGCCGACGGTAATATTACCCAAATTGATGTAACGGCTATTGCAGGTACCGTAGGCGATAATCCACCTGAGGGAATGAAGCCCCGTGGAGTTATTCATTGGGTGTCGGCCACTGAGGGTAAAAAAGCGCAAGTGAGAATTTATGATCGCTTATTTAATAATGCCTCCCCAGAGAAGGGCGATGATTTACTGGCAAACTTAACCGAGAACTCATTACAAGTTTTAGATAACTGTTGGGTTGAGCCTAGTTTGGCAACGGTAGCGCCTGAAGATTATTTTCAGTTTGAACGGGAAGGGTATTTTGTTGCCGATCGTTTTGATTACAACCAAGATCAATTAGTGTTTAACCAAACGATTGGTTTACGCGATACATGGTCGGATAAATAATAATTGAGGCCAATTAAATGGTATTAAAAATTTACAACACGCTGACCCATAAAAAAGAGGCATTTGTTCCTCTTACTGAGGGCAAGGTAAATATGTATGTGTGTGGTATGACGGTTTACGATTACTGTCATTTAGGTCATGCCCGTGTGTTAGTGGCTTTTGATGTGATTACCCGTTTTTTAAAAGCCAGCGGTTTTGAGGTTAATTATGTTCGTAACATTACAGATATCGACGATAAAATTTTGCGTCGGGCTGAAGAAAATAACGAACCATACCATGCGTTAACCGAGCGCTTTATTAAAGCCATGCACGAAGACGAAGCGCGTTTAGGGGTTGAGCGTCCTACCCAAGAGCCAAGAGCAACCCAATATATTGATAATATTATCAATATGATAGAAGAACTTGTTAATAATGGCTCTGCTTATGTAGCCAGTAATGGTGATGTGTATTTTTCAGTTACCAGTTTTGCTAACTACGGTGCGTTATCTCGTAAAAAATTAGATGACTTATTGGCAGGGGCTAGAGTTGATGTTGAAGAAGCTAAACAAGATCCGCGGGATTTTGCCCTATGGAAAGCGGCTAAAGAAGGTGAAGTGAGTTGGGAGTCTCCTTGGGGTATAGGTCGTCCCGGTTGGCATATTGAATGTTCGGCAATGTCGACGTGCTGCTTAGGAAATCATTTTGATATTCACGGTGGTGGCCCTGATTTAGTATTTCCCCATCACGAAAATGAAATCGCCCAATCAGAGTCTGCCACGGGAGAGACTTACGCTAACACATGGATGCATGCGGGAGCGGTGCGAGTTAATGATGAAAAAATGTCTAAATCATTAGGCAACTTTTTTACCATTAGAGAAATTTTAGATAAGTATCACCCAGAAGTGGTGCGCTACTTTTTAATTAGCAGCCATTACCGCAGTCCAATTAATTATTCAGAAGAAAACTTACAAACCGCTAAAAATGCCCTTGATCGTTTTTATACGGCATTAAGAGAGTATCCCGATGCGGCTGTGTTGCCTGCCTCTGAATTAGATAAGAATGATGATTGGGTTGTAAACTTTTTTGCCATTATGTCGGATGACTTTAATACGCCAAAAGCGGTGGCTTTATTATTTGAGATGGTGCGCGAGCTTAATAGCAATCCATCAGAGCAGTTAGCATGCACCTTAAAAAGTCTTGGAAGTTTACTGGGTATTTTACAAGAGCAACCCACGGTGTTTTTACAAAACGCCGGTGAAGGCACTATATCAGCAGAGGATGTTGAGGCACTTATTGCTGAGCGCGTACAAGCTAAGCTTGATAAAAATTATGCCCGTTGTGATGAAATTCGCGCTCAATTACAAGAGCAAGGCATCGTTTTAGAAGACTCCTCAGAGGGAACCCGCTGGCGTAGAAACGCCTAATCCCTTTTCCCCTTATATTTTTTACCACTATTTACAATAAAAGGTTGTTGTATTTTTTATGGATATTATTAAAAAAATTGCCGATGAATTAAATGTTAAAACCCAACAAGTAACGGCTGCTGTCGGTTTATTAGATGAAGGTTCAACAGTGCCTTTTATTTCTCGCTATCGAAAAGAAGTAACAGGGGGGTTAGATGATTTAGATCTTCGTCTACGTTATTTACGCGAGTTAGCCGATAGAAAAGAAACCGTTTTAACCTCGATAAAAGAGCAAGAAAAACTCACCCCAGAGCTTGAGGCGCAAATTAAAGCTATTGAAACCAAAACCGAACTTGAAGATATTTACCTACCCTTTAAGCCTAAACGCCGTACTAAAGCCACTATCGCAAAAGAAGCCGGTTTAGAACCATTAGCGAATCAGTTGTTTGAAAATCCAGAGCTTAACCCAGAAGAACTTGCCCAAACTTTTGTTAATGATGAAAAAGGCGTAGCTGATGTAAAAGCAGCCCTTGATGGTGCCAAGCAAATTTTAATGGAACGCTTTAGTGAAGATGCGGCTTTAACCGGGCAGTTACGTCGTTACTTATGGGAGAACGGTACATTGGTTTCTAACCTGTTAGAAGCCAAAAAAGCCGAAGCACAAAGTGGTGACGGGCAAAAGTTTAAGGACTATTTTGAATATAGCGAAGCCTTAAATAAAGTACCTTCACACCGAGCTTTAGCGGTTTTTCGTGGGCGTAATGAAGGCTTTTTATCGATTAATATTGGCACAGGCAAAACCGATGACGCGATAAGCGATCCTTGTGAGCAAATGATTGCCAATCACTTTTCTATAGAGGATAAAGGCCGTTTAGCCGATAGTTGGTTGCGCGAAGTAGTGCGCTGGACATGGAAAGTAAAATTACTGATTCGCCTTGAAACCGACCTACTTGGCCAATTGCGTGAGGCAGCCGAAGACGAAGCTATTAGAGTATTTGCCGAAAACTTAAAAGCGATTTTATTAGCGCCTCCTGCGGGAAATAAGGTCACCATTGGTTTAGATCCCGGATTACGCACAGGGGTAAAAATAGCCGTGGTGGATAACACCGGTAAGTATTTAGAAGAGTCTGTTATCTATCCTCACCAACCACAAAACAAATGGGATGAAGCGCTCAATGTATTGGCTAAACTCTGTAAAAAACATAATGCTGAACTACTGAGTATTGGTAACGGTACGGCATCCAGAGAAACCGATAAGCTCGCCGCAGAGTTAATAAAAAAACACCCAGAGTTTAATTTAAAAAAGGTAATGGTGAATGAGGCAGGAGCCTCTATTTATTCAGCCTCAGATATTGCCCGTGAAGAATTCCCCGATTTAGATGTGACTGTTCGTGGTGCTATTTCTATCGCCCGTCGCTTGCAAGACCCGCTAGCAGAGTTGGTA
>CBDUPS010000194.1:0-4024 GCA_965369155.1 uncultured Spongiibacteraceae bacterium | reverse complement strand
ACATATTGCCTAAAATGGCACCGCGTAATACATCGGTTACCCGATCACGATTCGCATAAGGCTGCATAGAGTCTGCCACCCTAAATAACTGTTCAATATCTTGTCGCTCAAATTGATTAATCGACAAAATATGGCTTCCGGAGAACTGCATTGTTGTTATGCCTTTATTAAAAAATAAGAGTAAGAGGGAAGGATTATTCCCCCGCCAAAAGAATGTCACCCCACGCCTGTAATTCTGACAAAATCTGCTGATTTTTGTCACTGGTTTCTGTTTGTTTTAACCGTTCTATTTCTGCAAAGTAAGACTCTATATGAAAACTTACCGCACTATTAGGCTCTACTATCCGTTGATAACAAAACTCCACCCACTGTTCTTGTTCATCGGCATCTAAACTTTCAGGCCAGTTTCGCCCTCGGTAACGAAACAATAATTCGGTTAAGCGTTTATCGGTAAAAGCCCAAGTTTTTTCACGTAATGCATCAGGGGTTGCCTGGCGCACCGCCGTCATCGTCTGCTTATCGCTATTATTAACAAAACCCTGATAAATTTGCCCATCAACATCACTGGCCTGGGTAAATTGTTGACCTGAAAATACCTGTTGCAACTTTTGTTGAATCGCCCCTTGCTGTGCCAGTAATCTTTTTTGGTTTGCCTCAATAACCGACCAATAGATTGAGAGTCGCTTGGCTGCTGCCTCATCAACTCGATTGATTGTGGCCAACATGGGGCTTTTATTGATATGTATCGTTTTAAGGGCAATACGCTCAACCCCTTCAGGTAAATCAGCGGTTTTAGTAAATAACCGTTGTTTTATTTCTTCTGCGGTTAAGGTTAACAAGGCTTCTGGGTTAACCGATAAATCATAAACAATGACCGCATTCGCATTTTGCGGATCAAAAGCTAAGGGCATAACTACCGCCGCACAATACTGGCTGGCCGGGTACTTAGAAGACACATGAAAAACAGGAGTGCCTCTCGCCACATCTAAGTATTTCCCTGCCTGTCTTTTATCCCGCAAACTTAACGCATGGGCAAATAATTGTGGTTGGTTCTTCTTAATTAAACGGGCAATATCAATAGTAGCGTACACATCGGATAAGGCATCGTGGGCATTGGCATGGGATAAATTATTCGCCACGGTTAAATGTTCAAGACGAAAAGATACATCACCATTCTCATTCTGCGGCCACTCAATACCTGTAGGCCTTAAGGCGTAGCACAGCCTTACCACATCAATAATATCCCAGCGAGAATTACCATTTTTATATTCTCTCTCGTAGGGGTCATAAAAATTTCGATACAAGGTGTTGCGGGTAAACTCATCATCAAAGCGAATACTGTTATAACCTACGCCACAAGTTTCAGGTTTAGAAAACTCTTGATGAATTTGTTTAATAAACTCCGCTTCTATTACGCCTTTTTCTTCGCACTGTTGCGGGGTCACCCCAGTAATTAAACTAGCAACCGGTGACGGCAAGGTGTCTTTTGGTGGCTTACAGTAAATCATTAAAGGCTCGCCGATAATATTTAAATCGGCATCGGTACGAACCCCTGCAAATTGAGAAGGACGATCTTTAAAGGGGTTTACTCCAAAAGTTTCGTAATCGTGCCAATAAAAACTTAATGCCATTACACCATCCGTTAATTTGTTTATGTTTTTATACGTATTGTGATTTATTTTTTATCATACGCTTTTGCTTATGCTTACTCTAACACTATGCCAACCTCACCTTCCGCTAACAGCTGTTTATCGGCCCAAACCCCAAACTGATAAAAACAGGCGTTGGCTTGCTTTAACAATATGCGAACATAAATACGCAAAGGTGCAGTTATGTTTTGTAAGTCAGTACAATAAAAATAACATTTAGGAATAATCGCCAAATAGCCCCCACGAGGTTTACTGGTGATGGCATTGCTAGTGTCTTTTTGCATAGCGGCCAAGGTTGCCCCGTGTAAAGCGATAACCTGACTCACATACTCCGGCAATACCGCCACAGACAAAAATGCGTTAGCGTTTTTATACTCTATTAAGGGGTTATTGCTCTGCTGGTGAGAAACCGCCTCCGCCAACATACTAGTATCATCCCAATATAACGCCTTTTGTAATAAACACATGGCACCACTGTGGGGTATGCGTTTAGCAATCGTTAACCCATCAATAAGCTGGCCTGTAGCGTTAGGCTCAGCTAATGCAAGACTCTCACCACTGCCCTGTACCACTTTTGCCGTTAAAACTATCTCATCAGCTACTGTTAACTGCAGTTGGTAGTTACCCTCTTTTTTAGAGGCTAATGTTACCGTAACCGTATCCCCTGGCAGCACCATTTTTAGAAACTTTACCTTTTTAAGAGAGTAAGGCGCTAATAGGGGTAAGTTCGACAGTGCTTTACTGATTAACAGCACCCCGGGAACCACAGGATGCCCTGGAAAATGCCCAGCAATAGCAGGGTGTTCACAAGGAATAACAAACCGCTCTTCTTTCATCAATAAACCGCACTTGAGGGTAAAGACAATGGTACAATTGTACGCATATTCTTAATTAAAAACCTGTTTTATATGAAGAAAGTTCTTGTTATCCAGTACTCACAAAGCGGTCAATTATCCGAAATTGTGAGACAAACTATTGCTCCTTTAGCTCATAACGATAGTATCGACGTTACCGTTGAGACTATAAAACCCATTGATGACTACCCTTTTCCTTGGCCGTTCTTACGCTTTTTTGACACATTCCCTGAAGCGGTTTATATGGATGCCCCTGCCATCGAGCCATTATCCATCGATAGCAACGCCAACTTTGACTTAGTGATTTTAGCCTACCAAGTATGGTTTTTATCTCCGTCATTACCCATTAGTGCCTTTTTACAAAGTGAAGAAGCCAAAAAGTTATTAAATAATAAGCCGGTTATTACCCTTATTGGTTGTCGCAATATGTGGCTTATGGCACAAGAAGAAGTTAAAAACGCCCTCACCTCACTTAATGCATCACTAATTGGCAACATCGTGTTAACTGATGAAGCCGGTAGTGCCGGTAGCTTTTTAGCCACCCCTGTTTGGGTATTGTCTGGCAAAAAAGGCCCCCATCTCAAAGGGCTGATACCCAAAGCCGGTGTTGCCCCTAAAGCCATAAAAGCCGCCAGCCGTTTTGGTGAGAGAATCTGTCAGGGTCTTACGCAAGAACGCCCCCTTAATGCGGATTTACTCAAAGGTTTAGGTGCGGTAACCGTTAATGAGAAATTAATAGCCAGTGAAAAAACAGCAAAACGCAGCTTTAGAATTTGGGGTAAACTATTACGCGCTGCAGGGGCTCAAGGTAGCTTTAAACGTAAGCCTATTTTGATACTATATATTGCCTTTTTAATTAGCTTTATAGTGGTCTTTATCCCTATTAGTGTATTAATAAAAGCCCTTATTCAGCCCTTTACTAAACAACAAACCGCAGCACAAAAAAACTACTTTGAACAACCTTCGGGATCATCAAATGATTCAGGAGAGAGTGCGCATAACAGCACAAAAGAATAGGAATAAAACACCATAATGGCAAATGCTTATATCACACGTATTGCAGCTTTTTTACCTAATGACCCCGTTAATAATGATGAGATGGAGTCTATTTTAGGACAAGTAGCCGATAAACCCTCCAGAGCCCGACGCACTATTTTACGCAGTAATGGTATAAAAACCCGTTATTACGCTATTGACCCCGTAACAGGTGAAACCACTCATAACAATGCGCAACTTACCGCCGAGGCTATCCGACGTCTCGAAGACGACAGTTTCTCGTTAGATGATATGGATTGCTTGGTTTGTGGCACCTCTATGGCTGATCAAATTATGCCTAACCATGCGGTGATGGTACATGGCGAATTAGCCACGCCACCTTGTGAGGTAGCCTGCACCTCTGGCGTCTGCTTAAGCGGCATTACTGCTTTAAAGTATGCATGGATGGGGGTGTTAAGTGGTGAATTTAACAAAGCGGTTGCCACCGGCTCCGAAACCGCCTCGAGGGCTATGTCCTCTACTATG
>CBDUPS010000193.1:0-4031 GCA_965369155.1 uncultured Spongiibacteraceae bacterium | reverse complement strand
CAATGGTTTAACCAATCAGTTTCACCCCTGCCAACTACTCGCCGACATACAAACCTATGAAGAACATCGTGGCAGTATTGCTGGTAAAACAGTTGCCTGGATTGGTGATGGCAACAATATGTGTCAATCCTACATTCATGCCGCCAAGCAATTTGATTTTGAGTTAAAAATTGCCTGCCCTGTAGACTACGAACCCGATGAAGATTTATTACGTTCTTATAAGAGTTATGCTTCGTTAGTATCAAGTGCCGAGGAAGCGGCCCGTGATGCCGACTTATTAGCCACTGATGTCTGGGCTTCTATGGGACAAGAAAAAGAACAAAAAGAACGGCGCGAAGCGTTTCAAGGCTATCAGCTTAATGAAGACCTCATGGCCCTTGCCCATAGCGATGCTTTATATATGCATTGTCTACCGGCTCACCGTGGCGAAGAAATCAGTAAAGGTTTAATGGACAATCCAAAAAGTGTTATTTGGGATGAGGCTGAAAACCGACTACACGCTCAAAAAGCATTAATTCAATTTTTGTTAAGTAATTCATAAAAAAGATTTTCTTTTTAATGTGCTGAGTCAATTGAGCTAATCCCACATAAACCGCATGTTACCTAGCCTTGCAGTTAAGTTATCCACAGATAAAAACAGCTTTTGTGGGTAACTAAACTATTCCACAGATTGCCCACCGTTCCTTCCCCTTGCAATAGTTATCAAACCGCATTATCTTGTGTCTGTCGTTAAAAAAAACCCTATATATGGTGTTTTGATGATATTTCGAGGAAGTGGTTGATTTCTCTAATAAAATCATCTCTTACACCAAAATACTGCCAGTTAATGACTTTTTTTCACAGGAAGGAAGCAACTGTCAAGAGGCTGTCTACTAACCATAGAGCCCATAGTAATTAAACCAATAAACTGAAGCATTTAATAAAAAAACAAAAGCGCTAACCTCATGCGTTGAGCTAGCCAAAGAACCCCACGGAGCCACAAGACCATGCAAACCACCACCCATACTGCATCCTCCACAGCCATGCCTGTTACAGGAGACGAGCAGTCCCAAGACAATAACTTAGCCACCACAGCCCCCGGACAAATTCGCGTGATAAAACGTAATGGTACCGTGGTGACTTATACCACCCAAAAAATATCAGTTGCCATTACCAAAGCTTTTTTAGCGGTTGAAGGAGGCAATGCAGCAGCATCTAGCCGTATTCGCGATATGGTTGAAAACCTCACCCAACAAGTGACGGCAACCTTTGAGCGTCGTATGCCCTCAGGTGGCACTATTCATATTGAAGACATTCAAGACCAAGTAGAGTTGGCACTTATGCGTAGTGGCGAGCAAAAAGTCGCTCGTAGCTATGTGCTATACCGTGAAGAACAAGCTCGCAAACGTGCCGAAGCCAACGCCCCTGCAGTAAGCACCTTAAAGTACCCCTCAATGCAGGTAACGTTAGAAGATGGCTCTACACAGCCATTAGATACCGAACGCTTACAAACAATTGTTATAGAAGCCTGCGAAGGTCTTGCCGAAGTTGATGCGGAGCATATTTTAGAAGAAGCCTTCCGTAATTTATTTGATGGTGTTTCCATTAAAGATGTAGGCACTTCATTGGTGATGACCGCCCGTACATTGGTAGAACAAGAGCCTAACTACTCTTATGTTACTGCCCGGTTGTTACTCGATAAGCTTCGTGCCGAAGCATTAACCTATTTAGGCGTGGCAACAACAGCTACCCAAGGCGACATGAACACCTTATACAAGCCTGCACTAAAGGCGTATATCGAAAAAGGTATTGAGCAAGAATTGCTGTCTCCTAATCTACGTCAATTTAACTTAGAGCAACTAGGTGATGCCATTGAAGCTGAACGAGATCAGCAGTTTACCTATTTAGGTTTGCAAACCTTATACGACCGCTATTTTATTCATAGCAGCGATGGTGTGCGCTTTGAATTACCCCAAGTGTTCTTTATGCGAGTTGCCATGGGTCTGGCTCAAGAAGAAGACGATATCAATGCCCGCGCTATTGAGTTTTATCGCCTACTTTCATCATTTGACTACATGAGTTCTACCCCAACTTTATTTAATGCAGGAACCTTACGCCCACAATTATCCTCTTGTTATCTCACCACTATTCCTGATGATCTACATGGTATTTACAGCGCTATGCGTGATAACGCCATGCTATCCAAATGGGCTGGGGGCTTAGGCAACGATTGGACTCCTGTGCGCTCATTAGGCGCTTATATTAAAGGGACTAATGGTAAGTCTCAGGGTGTTGTGCCATTTCTTAAAGTGGTTAACGATACCGCCGTTGCTGTTAACCAAGGGGGCAAACGCAAAGGGGCAGTTTGTGCCTACTTAGAAACATGGCACATGGATATTGAAGAGTTTTTAGAACTGCGTAAAAACACTGGTGACGACCGTCGTCGTACTCATGATATGAATACCGCTAACTGGATCCCTGACTTATTTATGAAGCGTGTGATGGAAGATGGTGAGTGGACGCTATTCTCCCCTAACAATACCCCTGATTTACACGACTTATTTGGTCAAGCCTTTGAAGACCGTTACACCGAATACGAGCGACAAGCCAAAGCCGGTGAAATCCCTTTATACAAAACCATTAAAGCGCAAGATTTGTGGCGTAAAATTTTAGGTATGTTGTTTGAAACCGGCCACCCTTGGGTAACCTTTAAAGACCCATGTAACCTGCGTTCTCCTCAGCAACATGCAGGTGTGGTGCATTCTTCTAACCTATGCACTGAAATTACACTTAACACTAGCGAAGAAGAAATTGCTGTATGTAATTTAGGCTCGGTAAATCTTGCCCAGCATGTTAATGAAAACGGCCTTGATACTGAAAAGCTCGCACAAACCATTAAAACTGCTGTACGTATGTTGGATAACGTTATTGATATTAACTATTACTCAGTACCTCAAGCTCGCACATCAAATATGCGTCACCGCCCTGTTGGCATGGGTATTATGGGCTTTCAAGATGCTCTGTATAAGCAACGCATTCCTTATAGCTCTAATGAGGCCGTTGAGTTTGCCGATCGTTCGATGGAACTTGTCAGTTATCACGCCATTAAAACCTCATCCGATTTAGCTGTTGAGCGTGGCCGTTATGCCAGCTTTGAAGGGTCGTTATGGAGCAAAGGTATTCTGCCGATTGATTCCGTACAAATTTTAAAGAAAAACCGTGGCGAAAAATATTTACAGCAAGATGAAAGCCAAACTCTTGATTGGAATACGCTACGGGAGACAGTAAAAATCCAAGGGATGCGTAACTCTAATGTGATGGCCATTGCCCCGACGGCAACCATTGCTAACATTACCGGTGTATCGCAGTCGATTGAACCTACCTACCAAAACCTTTATGTAAAATCGAATCTCTCCGGTGAATTTACCGTGGTTAACCCCCACTTAGTACGCGACCTTAAGAGTCTCGACCTTTGGGATAAAGTGATGGTTAACGATTTAAAATATTATGAGGGCAGCCTACAAAATATTGATCGTATTCCGGCGGATATCAAACAGCTTTACTCAACCGCCTTTGAAGTTGAACCCCGTTGGTTGGTTGAGGCGGCTAGCCGTCGACAAAAATGGATAGACCAAGCGCAATCCCTTAACTTATACATTGCAGGGGCTAATGGTAAAAAACTGGATATTACCTACAAAATGGCATGGTTAAGCGGCTTAAAAACCACCTACTACTTACGTGCCTTATCCGCCACTAGCACTGAAAAATCAACCGTTGAAGGCAGCACCTTAAACTCGGTGTCTTCATCGTCTGCCGCGCCTACCGCCGCAGCACCTGCTGCTGTGCCCAAGGCTTGCTCCATAGATGAGCCTGATTGTGAGGCCTGCCAATAATGTTACTTACCACTTATACACTTATACCTACACCTAAGGGAGAATATCATGCTTAATTGGGATGACTATTATGCCGAAGAAAATACCACTTCTGCTCCACCTAAAGCCCCCGCGCAAAAAGAAGCCGCGGCACCGGCACCGGTAAAAGCCGAGCCTACC
>CBDUPS010000192.1:0-4034 GCA_965369155.1 uncultured Spongiibacteraceae bacterium | reverse complement strand
ATTAATTTCCCTGAGTTGGGTAAATGGTTAAACCAGCACAAAGATAGTCCGTTATTTATTGCTGATAGCAGCGCGATAAAAACACCAGAGGCACAACATAAAATTCAACAAACGATTATTCAAATAGCACCTAAGCTTATCTTCTTTCCGAGTGCGCCTAGCCCGCAATTGCTACAGAGTATTAATCAAACACTCAACAACCCGACAAATACAGTAGATGCCCAGTGGCCGCTTTATTTGTGGCAACCCATTATCATAGGTTTAACTGTACTGCTTTTATTACTCGCAACTTTTATTATGGTTAAAAAAGCGGCGATACCCTACTTCGCTCAGATTAATGCACTGTTATTAAGTGGATTTGTTTTTTGTTTATGGTGGTTAGTTAACCATTCCGCTTATGGATTATTCTTTGCTATCCCCAGCGTTGCTTTTATTGCTTTTCTCGGCCTTTATTATTCCTCCGACTCAATAAAAGATAGCTTAGGATTACATTACCCTAACAAAAATATGTTACTTATTTTGTTATTTTCGTCACTGCCCTTTGCGGTACTTATTTTATCCAGTGCTTTTTATAAAGAGGGAAACATTAATAGTAACAGCGTATTACTTACTCTATTAATTTATCCCTTTTGGGCATTAATCCAACAGGTGTTTTTAGGCCCTATTCTAGCCAATAGCTTTAACTTAGCCTTTAACAAAGTGGCTTTTTCAAAAGTTATTGCGGCAATTTTAGCCGGCTTTATTTTCGCTCTTTTACATTACCCCAACATGACTTTAATGCTAGCCACATTTTTTCTCGCAAGCTTATGGGCATGGCTTTTTTTACAGTATCGTTCAATTATTCCATTAGCATTAGCCCATGGATTACTTGGCTTCTTATTTAGAGAGTTTTCTTCAGGGATTATTCGATTAGATGGTGATGTGGGGCCAGCATTTTTTCAGTGGCTTTATTTATAAAGCCACTCCCTCACTTTATTTACGGATAGGTTTTCTCTACCAATTTTTTAAATTTCTTTAAAAATACGTTTAAGCCAAAACTCATCATAAAACCAAAAAGACTAAGAAAAAATTTACTAGCGCCTATAGGTTCCATCGCCATGGTCCACTTAACGGTTACTGTACCATCAGGGTTCTCTGTTAACTGATAGTCCTCGGCAAAGCGCGCCACCGAATCCATTGATGCTTCAGTAAAACAAAACGCCATTCGCCTACCTGGCTGCCATGCAATAAACTCTTCTACTCCAACCATTCCCCCAGACATATAAACCGTACGAGTTGTCCCTAACCCAAAAGGCTTAGGTGATGTCCACTCTACTTTTTGAATTGGTGGCGCCCAAACAGTCCAAGCATGGGCATCCTCAAACACCTCAAAGATTTGTTCCGCTGTAGCTTTAATAGTGATTTCGGCACAAAACTTTTTAGGCGCCGTTTCAAAAAAACTCATATCGGTAGGTTGGCACTTATACATTATTAGCTCCTTTTATTTTTATTGGTGCTGAGTATGCTTATATTTAGCAACAATAGACTGATTATCCGGTAATTTTTTGGCCTCATTGATAATGTTTGTATCAAAAGCCCTATCATAGTTTTCATTAAACCAATCAGCATACTTACTAACCTTACCCGAGACACTATGATGCTTTGGGTAAGAACCTTTTCTAATACAAACCTCACATAAATCTTTTGAGTATGTGTTGGTTAATACTCCTTTTTTTATTTCCGAGAAAAAAGCATTATTCCAAACTTCCTCACCCGTGTTGTCATTAAGGTTGCCTATCCAGCGTTTTGTGCCTTTAAAACAACAGGGAAACACAGTCCCATCAAAACTTGCATAGAATGTCTTGAGTGGTTCAAAACAAGGCTCTTTTTTACTAACAATAAATTCTGCATCTTCTACTAACAACTGGCTCTTTTTACTTCCAATTTTCTCTCGCTTTTCATTAAGCTTCTCCTTATTAGCTTGCAGCATATCATCAGATAAAGATAATTTTTTTATCTCATTAATGGGTACTGTTTCTTCATGCTTTTTTAAAATTGCAGCACTTCTTTCATCCTCTGTCATTGCAGCCATTGCCTTAATAATAGGCGCTGATTTTTCGTGGGTTCTCTCATAAGGCATAGAGGCCAATATAACGCCTTTTTCTAAAGCTATAGCTTTTGCTTTATCTAGCACCACTCCATCTTTTTCAGGGTCCATCCAAGACACATGGTGTTTTAATGGTTGAGTTCCAGGATAAATACTTAAGGGCTTAACATGAATAATGTTCACCCCTACATCAGCCATTATTTCAACAAACTCAGGTAATTTTTCAATATGATGATTAAAAGCAATGCTATTGATTTCTATGATAGGAAATACTGCATTATGTTTTTTCTTTTCATCGCTCAAACGCTTTATACCATCTAAAACTTTTTGGTAATTACCGCCTAAATAAATATTTTCGTATTCCTCTGCAGTGCTACCTGAAAAACTGACACTTATTTTTGATATTTTTTCTTTTACTAAAAACTGACAAAGCGAATCATCTAAATGCATACCATTAGTAAAAAAATCAATCATCACTTCATATTGTGAAAGAAAATGAATCACTTCTTTAAATTGTGGATGAATGGTAGGTTCCCCATAACCAAACGCATGAACCACCAACGCATGCTCTAACAGGTTCACCAAAGGCTCGGTTGCACTATCAATAGCAATTAAACCCCTATCTGCTTTTTTTAAATTAAAAAATCGTTCACTGTTAATCGCAGAGAATGTTGGGCACATGGCGCACTTTAAATCACACACATTACTAATCTCTAAAAAAATCTCTAACGGCCACTTTGGTAACTCACCCTTACCATCAGCAAAATCAAAAAAGCTCTGCAATGCATTTGTTTTCTTCTCAATATACTGTGAACTTTTCACTCTTTTACCTGCGAATTAATTTGCTGTAACCGTTCAGCGGTACCGATATCGACCCACTGCCCATTATAATAACTACCCGATACTTTTTTATTTTTTATTGCCCACCTAAGTACATCACCTAAACTCACATTAGTCTGCGTTATAAAATGGGTAAATAGCGCGGGGTTTAATAGCGCCATACCTGAATACGTTAAGCTTGCATCACCTTCACTACAAACTATGCCATCATACAAAGAAAAGTCACCTGTTTTATTATGCTCTGGGTTATCCACCAAAATTAAGTGCGCCAAAAAATCACCCAAAGGCTGATGGCATAAATCGGCCAGCATATAATCTGTCCAAATATCTGCATTACATAAAATAAATGGCTCATCACCTAAAAGCGGCAAGGCATTGATAATGCCACTGCCGGTATTAAGCGGAGTACCCTCTCTTGACCATGTAATAGATAACCCTAAATCACGCCCATCAGTAAAGTAAGCTTCTATTTGCTCTCCAAGCCAGCCGTGATTAATAACCACTTGTGTCATTCCCCCCTGCTTTAATGCTTCTAATCGATATTGCAGTAAAGGCTTGCCTGCTACCTCTAATAAAGGTTTAGGCGTGTATTGGGTTAACTCACCCATTCTTTTGCCATAGCCTGCAGCTAAAATCATAGCTTTCATAAACGCGGCTCCTTAAACCATGGTTGGGATTTCGCCACAGGCAACACTTGTGTCTCAAACCAATCACTAAACCCTTTTAACTCAGGGTACGCTTTAGATACGGTTAACACATAATGCATAACCAATGGGATATCACCAAGATAAGCGTCTTTACCATCACGTAAGGCAAGTCGGGCAAAAATTCCCAGCACCTTTAAGTGTCGTTGTAATCCCATCAAATCAAACCAACGGGTTAATTGCTCCTCTGTAACATCACCCAATAAACCACTGCTTTGTGCCCTTGCATGGAAAAGAGCTAGCCACTGCTGTACTTTTTCAGCCGGCCAATAAATATAACAATCCCGTAATAAAGACACTAAATCGTAGGTAATCGGCCCTATTACAGCATCTTGAAAATCAATCACGCCTATCTCATTGTTTGATAACACCATTAAATTACGGGAATGGAAGTCTCGATGAAC
>CBDUPS010000191.1:0-4043 GCA_965369155.1 uncultured Spongiibacteraceae bacterium | reverse complement strand
ACATGACCGCTATCTAAATCTTGATGAATTTTATCACTGTCAATTTCGCGGATACGGGCTTTCATGTGCATATTGTCGGTAAGAATTTTTACCTGACCGCCATTATAAGAGCGTGCTTTTATCTGTTTTTTCTCAAGGGCCATACTCAATAATGAGCTGGTTACCATCTCACCGGTAGATACGAGTACATCCATCTCCCGGGGTGATGGGTTAGGCGTAATGTCATGGGCTAAAGCAATAAGGCGATTGGTTTCACCGCTCATCGCTGACACCACCACTACCACTTGATAGCCTTGCTCTTGAAACGAAGCGATTCGCTCCGCCACGGCTTCAATACGCTCAACAGAGCCTACCGAAGTTCCCCCATATTTTTGAACAATGATAGCCATAGCCGTCTTGCCTCATAAATAAAATACACTGATGATTTATTACACCGGCCCATACAAAAAGGGCGTACATTAAACACTAAACCCAAGCAAAAGTTAACGTCTATTTATAGGCTTTTATACACCTATTTTAATTGTGTCTTTACCCACTCAGGCACCGACTGTAGCACTCCAGCTAAAGCGGCAATATCCGACCCTCCACCTTGTGCCATATCGGGCTTGCCACCACCTTTACCGCCTAATTGTGGCGCCATTGTTTGCATAAGCTTGCCGGCTTGAATTTTATCGGTAAGATTTTTAGTAACCCCTGCCACTAAGGTGATTTTGTCACCCTCAACCGCAGCAAGTAGTAAAACAGCCGAGCCCATTTTATCTTTTAACTGATCCATGGTGACTCGTAAGGTTTTATTGTCTGCCCCATCAACAACGGCGGCTAATACTTTTATCCCATCAATCTCTACCGCTTGTGCGGTTAAATCGGTGCCAGCGCCTGTGGCCAGTTTTTGCTTTAATCGTTCAATTTCTTTTTCTAACTGCCGATTACCGGCTAATAAGCCTTCTATTTTTTCAATCACATTATCACGGCTGCCTTTTACTAATGCCGCTACTCTGCCTAACTGTTCATCACTTTGTTCACACCAATTAAGTGCAGCCTCACCGGTTATCGCTTCAATACGACGCACACCACTGGCCACGCCACTTTCGGAGGTGATGCGTAATAAGCCAATGTCTCCGGTACGTGTTGCATGGGTGCCACCACAAAGCTCTACCGAGAAACCCTCACCCATAGTTAGTACACGAACTTCTTCCGTGTACTTTTCGCCAAACAATGCCATAGCGCCTTTTTTAATCGCACTATCCATATCGGTTACTTCGGTTTGTACCTTTGAGTTAAGCCTTATTTGTTCATTAACTAATTGCTCAATAGTGCGTAAATCCTCTTTGCTCACCGCCTCAGGATTGGAGAAATCAAAACGCAGTTTACTGGAATCAACTAATGAACCTTTTTGCTCAACATGGGTACCTAAAACTTGCCGTAAAGCGGCATGCAGTAAATGCGTTGCCGAGTGATTTAACGCCGTTTTTTGTCGTAGCGTTTCATCAACCGTAGCGGTTATATTGGTGTTATTACTAAAGGTACCTTCCGTTACAATACCGTGGTGTAAAAAGGTGTTACCGTTTTTGCTGGTATCTTGTATTTCGATAATACCTGTGGCTGATTCGAGTAATCCCACATCCCCTGCCTGTCCACCAGACTCTGCATAAAAAGGCGTGTTATTAAGCACAACAACCACTTCGTCATTTTCTTTAACGGAGCCAACCGCCTTGCCTTCAACAAATAAACCCACCACCGTTGCCGATTCACTTAATGACTCATAACCCTGAAACTGGGTATTGGCATCAACGCTGCTATCAAGTTTTATAGAAGCGGTGTAATCCACACCAAACTGGCTGGCTGAACGGGCCCGTTGCTTTTGTTGCTCCATGGCTTTCTCATAACCGGCCTCATCTAAGGTAAGGTTTCGCTCACGGGCAATATCAGCGGTTAAATCGTAGGGAAAACCAAAGGTGTCGTACAGTTTAAAGACTACTTCCCCTGGAATAACCGAGCCTTTTAGCTCAGCTAAATCCTCTTCTAATATACGCATACCTTGATCAAGTGTACGGGCAAATTGCTCTTCTTCTTTTTTAAGAGCTTGTGCTACCGCTTTTTGTTGCTCGGCTAACTCAGGATAGGCCTCACCCATTTGTTCTACTAACGCGGGAACAAGGCTATAAAAGAACAAACCTTCTGCACCTAACTTATGACCATGGCGCACTGCACGGCGAATAATACGGCGCAGTACATAGCCACGACCTTCGTTAGAGGGCAGCACACCATCGGCAATTAAAAAAGAGCATGACCGAATATGATCCGCAATAACCCGTAACGAGGCATTGCCATCGTTAGTACAACCCACCGCTTTTGCCGCTGCGGCTAATAAGTGTTGAAACGTATCTATCTGGTAGTTGCTATGCACCCCTTGTAACACAGCTGCTAGGCGCTCTAAGCCAGCTCCAGTATCAACTGATGGCTTTGGTAGCGGTGTCATATTGCCATCTGCTGTACGCTGATATTGCATAAACACTAGGTTCCAAATTTCGATATAACGATCACCATCATCATTTGGCCCACCGGGTGGGTCCCCTGCGACATCTTCACCGTGGTCATAAAAAATTTCAGAGCAAGGACCGCAGGGGCCGGTATCACCCATTTGCCAAAAGTTGTCTTCATCGAGTTTAGAAAAACGAGTGGGATCAATACCCATTTTGTCTTTCCAGATTTTTTCCGCTTCATCATCAGAAATATGCACGGTTACCCATAATTTTTCTGGGGGCAGTTGCAAAGTTTCGGTTAAAAAACTCCAGGCAAAACGAATAGCATCTTCTTTAAAATAATCCCCAAAACTAAAGTTACCAAGCATTTCAAAAAAGGTGTGGTGGCGCGCGGTATACCCAACGTTATCTAAATCGTTATGCTTACCGCCGGCTCTTACGCAGCGCTGCGCTGTGGTGGCTCGGTTATAAGGACGTTGCTCTAAACCTAAAAATACATCTTTAAACTGTACCATCCCTGCATTGGTAAACAGCAAGGTAGGATCGTTACCCGGTACTAACGAGCTACTGTTAATTCGCGTGTGTTGGTTTTGCTCAAAAAAGCGCAAAAACGCTTCTCTAATGTCGGCACTTTTCATATTGTGTTCCGTTGGTTTTTTATTTCATGGCATCGGTGGCTACAGCACTCATTGAGGCGGGAAAGGCAACTAATATAACGCGTTTTATAGCCAATAAAGCGTCGGTATCCCAAGGGCATTGTTGTATTACCGTCATTAAACCTGCTACCACAAGTAAAGAGATAATATAAATCGTTAATACCCGTTTTATATATTCAAAAACATACCCTTTTAAATAGTTATGATAAAAATTGACATAAACAAATAGTGCAATAAAACTTAATGATAATAGCGATAAAATACTAATATTGAGTAAGGGTAATCGCTCACCTAGTTGCCATGTTTCTTCAGTAAAGGCCATGGGTATTGCTAAGATGGTAGAGCCGACGATAATTTGCATCACATCTTTAAATTCAAGCTCTACCATTAGTGGCTTAACCACTTGTTTGATTAACTGGCCTGAACTATCAAAAACCGGAATAATCGCGTGTAACTGCCGCGACTTACCCAAGCGTTTAATAACGGTTTTTGCTGCATCTTCGATAATTGCTTTTGCCATAGTAGTTAAACTAAACCGCCTTCCGAAAAAGTGCTCGCCCCTAAAATATGTAAGTGTAAATGAAACACGGTTTGCCCCGCCCCTTCGCCGTTATTAACCACTAAACGAAAAGCATCCCCCACATTATTTTGTTTGGCTATTTTACCTACGGCTAATAACAAATGACCGAGTAAGGCATTGTCACTGTCATCGGCATCAACCAAACGGGGAATCGGCTTTTTAGGGATAACTAAAATATGTACAGGAGCCTGCGGGTTTATATCGTTAATCGCAAAACAATGCTCATCTTGATAAATAATATCCCCTGGGATCTCGCCCTCTAAAATACGGGTAAATAGCGTTTTCTCCATAGTTAACTTCCTAGTTTTTCATCAACAGTGAGCT
>CBDUPS010000190.1:0-4073 GCA_965369155.1 uncultured Spongiibacteraceae bacterium | reverse complement strand
CGCGTTATTAATAGCCACATTATTTACAACAACAGCAATAGCTGAAAATAAAGTAGCGGTTTTAGACTTTGAAAGAGCTATTTTTAGCAGTGATATTGCTCAGGAAAAAATTAAAGTTTTTAGTGAAAATGCTGAGGTTGTTGCTAATCGTAAAGAGTTAGAAAACTTGCAAAAAGATGGCCAAGCGTTGTATGAAAAATTACAAAAAGATAAAGATGTGATGAGTAAAGAACAGCAGGCCGAGCTCAACCAAAAAATGCAACGCAAGCAAACAGCGATGCAGGCGATTGTAAAAAGACTTTCATCAGCAGAACAACAGTTAAAACAAGCCATTGTTAGAGAGTTATCGGGTTTGGCGCAAAAAGCGGCCACTGATGTTATCAAAGAAGAAAAAGTAGATTTGTTACTTAATAGTGATGCAGTTATTTTTGAAAACGGTAGCTTTTCTATTACTGATAAAGTTATTGAGCGTCTCAATGTTTTAGAAGCTGAAGCGACAGCAAACGCAAAAAAAAATAACAAGTAACCGAGGTTTTTAAGGGATATGGAGCACGTTAATAGCTTTACACTTGCTCAGTTAGCCGAGATTCTCGGTGCAGAGCTTGTGGGTGCTTCTAACCCTAATACCCTAATTACCGGCCTGAATACATTGCAACAAGCAGATGCGAGTCAGGCCTCTTTTTTAGCCAATAATAAATACCGACAGTTTTTACCTAAAACAAAAGCTGGGGTAGTGTTAGTGACCAAAGCAATGGTTGTACAATGCCCTGTTGCTTGTTTGGTGGTTAATGATCCTTATCTAGCCTACGCAAAATTATCCCATTGTTTTAAACCTACATTTGACTATAGCGCGGGAGTTCACCCAACCGCTTGGGTTTCCCCCGAAGCACAGATAGCTAAAAATGCGGTTGTCGGCCCCCATTGTGTGGTAAACGCCGCAGCTGTTATAGAGTCAGATGTAACATTGTCTGCGGGGGTTATCGTAGGTGAGGGGAGTTGTATTGGAGAAGGCAGCTACTTATATAGTAATGTCAGTATTTATCATGGTGTGATAGTTGGGAAAAGAGCCATAATTCACAGTGGTGCTGTTGTTGGTTCTGATGGTTTTGGCTTTGCTAAGGATAAAGCCCATTGGGCGAAGATTGCTCAGTTAGGTGGCGTAGTGATCGGAGATGATGTTGAGATTGGAGCGAATACCACTATCGATAGAGGCGCACTAGAGAATACGCTTATAGGTCATGGTGTAAAGCTCGATAATCAAATTCAAATTGCCCATAATGTACAAATAGGCGACCGAACCGCTATTGCTGCTTGTGTGGGTATTGCCGGTAGTACTATTGTGGGTAAAGATTGTACTTTAGCCGGTGGTGTTGGTGTGGTAGGTCACTTAACATTATGTGATGGCGTACATGTTACAGCGATGTCTTTGGTAACACATAATATTAATCAGCCAGGGCTTTACTCATCGGGTACAGCGCTGACTGAAAACAAACAATGGCGGAAGAGTGCGGTGCGTTTTTTACAACTAGATGGTTTGTTTAAACGCGTAGCATCTTTAGAAAAAAACAATAAAGATCATAATTAAAAAGGCAGCAGTACCATGTTAATGGATGTAAATGAAATTCGAGAATACCTTCCTCATCGTTATCCGTTTTTATTAGTTGACCGTGTTGTTGAATTAAATAAAGGTGAGTCTATCGTGGCTTATAAAAATGTAACGGTAAACGAACCCTTTTTTAACGGGCACTTTCCAGGTTTACCTGTTATGCCCGGCGTACTAATTATTGAAGCCATGGCACAAGCGGCGGGTATCTTAGGTTTTAAAACCATGGATAAAAAGCCCTCAGACGGCTCTATTTATTATTTTGTGGGTGCCGATAATTTGCGTTTTAAACGCCCAGTAGTACCCGGTGACAGAGTACAGCTTGAAGCAAGAGTGGTATCTGAGAAACGTGGTATTTGGAAGTTTGAATGTAAGGCTTCTGTTGATGGAGAGTTGGTGAGCTCCGCGACTATTTTATGTGCAGACAGGAAACGCTAATTTTATGATTGATCCCCGTGCCATTATAGATCCTAGTGCTTGCCTTGCTGATGATGTAAAAGTAGGGCCGTGGACCATTATTGGCCCTGATGTGGTTATTGGTTCGGGGTGTGAAATAGCCTCCCATGTGGTGATTAAAGGGCCTACAACTATTGGTGCAAATAATCAGATTTTTCAGTTTTCAACGGTAGGCGAAGATACCCCCGATTTAAAATATAAAGGCGAAGATACACGCCTTGAAATTGGTGATAATAATATCATTAGAGAAGGGGTAACGATCCACAGAGGCACGGTACAAGATAGAGGTGTTACCACTATTGGTGATAATAACTTGCTGATGGCGTATGTTCATATTGGTCACGATAGCGTGATTGGTAATCATACTATTTTGGTGAATAACACCGCCTTAGCCGGCCATGTAAAGGTTGACGATTGGGCTATTTTAAGTGGTTATACCTTAGTGCATCAGTGGTGTCGAATTGGTTGTCATAGTTTTACCGGTATGGGGTCTGCTATTGGTAAAGATGTTCCAGCCTTTGTTACGGTTTATGGTCATCCTGCGGAAGCTAAAGGAATTAACACCGAGGGATTAAAGCGCAGGGGCTTTTCTAAAGAATGTATCGCGGCATTAAAGAAGGCTTATCGTGTTATATATAGGCAAGGCCTAAAAGTTGAGGAAGCATTGCAAGAGTTAGATGCGTTACAAAATGATTGCCCTGAAGTCTCCTATCTTGTTGAATCACTAAAGTCCTCTACCCGAGGCATTACTCGTTAATATGGACAGTAGTCTATCTTCTAGTAAGCCCCCCCCTAAAGAGCTACGCATTGGCATTATTGCCGGCGAAGCCTCTGGTGATATTTTAGGTGCCGCACTCATTGATGCCATCCGGCAAAGGGCCCCCGGCACCTTGTTTGAAGGGGTGGGCGGGCCATTAATGTTAGATACCGGCTTTCATAGCTTATTTGCCATGGAAAAATTATCGGTAATGGGCTTGGTTGAACCTTTAAAGCGGCTGCCCGAATTACTAAGGCTTCGTAAGCAGGTCATTCAGCATTTTTTAAGTGATCCCCCAGACTTAGTTATAGGCATTGATTCCCCAGACTTTACCTTAACCATTGAGCAACGCTTAAGAAAAAAAGGCATAAAAACAGCCCACATGGTGAGTCCATCGGTTTGGGCATGGCGACAGGGACGCATTAAAAAGATAAAAAAAGCCGTTGATTTAATGCTAACGTTATTTCCATTTGAAGAGGCGTTTTATCATAAGCACCAAGTACCGGTAACTTTTATTGGTCACCCACTGGCGGATAAAATTCCTTTAGAACCTAATAAAACCGCAGCCAGAAAAGCCTTAGATGTTGCCGAAGAGGAAACCTTAATTGCGTTATTACCCGGTAGCCGAGGGGGCGAGGTAAAGTTAATGGGGGAGTTATTTGTACAAACGGCATTACAGTGTTTGGCACAAAAACCAGAGTTACGTTTTATTATTCCAGCAGCTAATGAAGATAGAAGAAAGCAGCTAGAATTGATACTTGAGCCGTATCAAGAGGCACTTAAAAAAGCCAGTGGTGTGGAGATGCCCATTCGTTTGGTTGATGGTAAATCTCAGCTATGTATGACTTCAGCTGACGTTGTGATGATGGCCTCTGGCACAACCACACTTGAGGCGATGTTACTAAAGCGGCCTATGGTGGTTACCTATAAAATGGCACCGCTATCCTATGCGATTATTTCAAGGTTAGTGCGCTCGCCTTATATTTCGTTACCCAATTTATTAGCCGGTAAAGAGCTTGTTCCTGAGATTTTACAAGAGGAAGCTACAGTTGCTAATTTATCCAAAGCATTATTTAAACAGCTCGCCCAAGTGAAAGAAAACTCACCCCTTATTAAATCGTTTACTGAGATTCATCAAAGCCTACGCTGTGATGCTGGAGATAAAGCAGCACAAGCCTGCCTAGCTTTAATAAAAGGCGATGACAGTCGTGTAGATGGTAGTCATGTAGATGATAGTAAGACATGAGGGATATAGAG
>CBDUPS010000189.1:0-4078 GCA_965369155.1 uncultured Spongiibacteraceae bacterium | reverse complement strand
AATTAGGCTATCCCAGTTAGATTTTAATTGTCTCTCAAAAAAACGGCGGTTATGTAAGCCGGTTAAAGAGTCACTATTACTTAACTCTTTAAGTAATAAATTAGACTCTGATAGTTGGTCCATAGCATCAGATAAGTCTTTGGTGCGCTGCTGAACTCGTTCTTCTAACTCTTCGTTTAATGCCTTTTGTTGTTTCAGTGATTGTTCTTTTACATCACGCAGTCTTGATTCATTGCGTAGCATGCGTTTGTAGGCGGTAGCCTGTTGAATTTGCTCTGCATGTAACTGTAACACTAGGGAAAATGCCATAAACAAAACAGCAATTCCTGAGCTAATCAGTAAGGCGTTATCAATTAACACGCTATAGGGAATGGCTCCGGTTAATTCCATAATTAAGATAATTGCACCAAGATATTGCACTAATAACCCTACGGCAAAAAACTTTTCTGCCTTGCGCCCTCTTAATGCCATATAAGATAAAAGCAGCATAAAAATAATAAGCGTTATCACAGTAAAGGTTAATTGAAGATGAGACAGCCAAAGATAAGAGATGTAAAAATTAACAAAATAAACCGACGATATCAGCAATAAATACAAAATGGCATAGGGTAATAAACGAGGGTAGCGCCTACGCACTTGCAAGAACTCGATCATGTAACTTAAGCCCAACAACATGGATAGCCAAGAGAAAAAAGTTAGTGCGATACTATTAAAAATGCTGTTTCCACTCCAAATATATTGGTAGCCCAAACCCGTAACAGCACAAATAAGCAGCAATAATGAGCCAATAAAACCCGCTAGTAATATGTTACGTAATTCCCCTGAGGCTAAGTACGAGAATAAATTATAAAAAACTAAGGTAAGAATACCGCCAATAACAATGCCATATAACGAGAGTAGCGCTTGTTCGTTTTGGGCAAAATCAATCTGCCCTGACAAATATGTGGGAGCTAAAATTGCCCCTGATGTACGCACTTTCATTAGTAGTCGTGCGTTTTCGTTTGCCGCTAACCGTATAGGAAAAATAAAGTGGCGATGTTGCAAAAGGCGTGAGGTAAAGGGCTCTTTAGAGCCAGTTTTTAATGATAAAGTAACCTGCCCATCTTGAATAAAATACAACTCTATATTCTCTAAAGAAGGGTTTTCAACACTTAACACTCTAAATAAATCGGTGGTATCTGTGTTAAAAATATCAACAGAAAACCAATAAGCCGAGGTGGAAAAACCTAAGCTTTTGGTTATTTGTTTAGGTGGCTGCCAAGAATAAACATATTCATCAGACAGTACATCTTCAACGGTAAGATTAGCTGAAGGATCTTGTAAGTATTGAAAGTGTGGATTTAATAATACGCGTTGTGATGGTCCACTAATCGACATAGCCTGTGAGAGATACGGCCATAAAAGCGATAATAAGCCAACAACAAAAAGCTTAAGGGGTATGTTAGTAAGTCTGTTCATTTTTTATTTTTATTATTGTTTTATTACTTATTTTTATTTAGAAAGCCAAGCCATACCCTCTTCTATACCTTTTATCGTTAACGGATACATGTGGCCTTCCATCAATTGCTGTACAAGATCTATAGATTGAGTATAGCCCCATTGCTCCTCATGAACAGGGTTAAGCCACAATACTTTGTCCCATGTGCTTTTTACTCGCCTCATCCATGTCTCACCAGACTCTTGATTCCAGTACTCCACACTACCACCAACACTAAAAATCTCATAGGGCGACATGGAGGCATCGCCAATAAAAATAACTTTATAGTCTTTAGGATATTTGCGTAGCAGCTCTGCTACATCAATATGCTCACTTTGCCGACGATAGTTATTTTTCCATACCGTATCGTAAATAAAGTTGTGAAAGTAAAAGTATTCTAAATGTTTAAACTCACTACGGGCTGCTGAAAAAAGCTCTTCGCAGACTTTTATATGAGGGTCCATTGAGCCGCCCACATCAAAAAATACCAGCACCTTTACTGCATTATGCCGCTCAGGGATCATTTTTATATCAAGCAACCCCCCATTATGAGCTGTTGAGCGAATCGTATCGGGGAGATCAAGCTCATCGGTTGTACCAGTACGGGCAAACTTGCGTAGGCGTTTTAAGGCTACTTTTATATTGCGTGTGCCTAATTGTACTGAGTCATCTAGGTTTTTATATTCTCGTTTATCCCAAACCTTAACGGCTCTTTTTTGTGAACCATCAGGGCCTACTCTAATCCCCTCTGGGTTATAACCGCCCTGTCCAAAAGGTGATGTACCACCGGTACCAATCCACTTGTTACCACCTTCGTGTTTTTCGTTTTGTTCTTCTAGGCGTTTTTTAAACTCTTCGATAAGTTTCTCTAAACCGCCTAAAGACTCTATCTGTTGTTTTTCTTCTTCGCTTAGCTGTTTTTCAAATTCTTTGCGTAACCACTCATCAGGAATCAATGCATCCATTAAGCCATCAAGGGTTTCTAAGTCTTTAAAATACGCAGCAAAGGCACGATCATATTTATCAAATAGCGCTTCATCCTTTATTAAACAGGTGCGGGCTAAAAAATAAAAATCATCAATTGAGGCAAAAACCAAATTTGCTTCTAGCGCCGCCAGTAAATCGAGTAACTCTCGAATAGTGACATTAATACCATAGCGGCGCAGTGTGAAGAAAAAATCAATCAGCATAAAAAACCTATTTTAACGTTGCTGGCGACGGTGCATAAAAGCTAAGCGTTCCATCAAATGTACATCTTGCTCACTCTTTAACAAAGCACCATATAACGGCGGAATAGCATTAGAAGGATCTTTGCTTTTTAAAATTTCATCAGGAATATCATCGGCCATTAGTAATTTAAGCCAATCAATCAGCTCTGAGGTAGAGGGTTTTTTCTTTAAGCCCGGTATATCACGCACCTCAAAAAACATATCAAGAGCATCTTTTACTAAGTCTTGTTTAATGTTGGGGTAATGCACTGCAATAATTTGTTGCATGGTACTGCGGTCAGGAAACTTAATATAATGGAAAAAGCAGCGACGTAAAAAGGCATCCGGTAATTCTTTTTCATTATTACTGGTGATAATAACCACAGGACGTTTTTTAGCTTTTACCGTTTGCCCGGTTTCATAAACATGAAACTCCATTTTATCCAGCTCTACTAATAAGTCGTTAGGAAACTCAATATCGGCTTTGTCTATTTCATCAATTAATAAAACCACTCGCTCGTCGCTATCAAATGCCTCCCAGAGCTTACCTTTGTCAATATAGTTAGCAATATCGTGGACTTTCTCATCTCCCATTTGCGAGTCTCTTAAACGCGATACCGCATCATATTCATAAAGCCCCTGCTGTGCTTTAGTGGTAGATTTAATATGCCACTGCAATAAACGCATACCTAAAGACTCTGCCACCTGCTCGGCCAATAAGGTTTTGCCTGTGCCCGGTTCCCCTTTAATTAATAAAGGCCGCTCTAAAATAATGGCAGCATTAACCGCGCTACTTAACTCTTCGGTGGCAACATAGCTATCTGTTCCGGTAAATTTCATTTTTTCTCCTAGTATTTTTAACGTCTCTATTCTTTTTACTATTGGGTATTGGGATTTGCTTGGGCGTTTTTTTCTTGTCGTTTTAACTTACGTTTCTTTCTAAAAAATAGTAAATAAATAATTCGGTACACCATCCATACCGAACCAACGAGTACAAAATAAAACTGTGCAGGTTTCGTCATGGCAATCGCTTTATCGGTATTGCCGGCTAATACTTCCATCGTTACTGCCATAATTAATGGCGATAATAAGTTTTGATCGGCCAGTGTGTAATACGGGGTTAATAAGGCACAGGCCGCTAATAAGCGAATTAAGCCCCTCACACTCGCTAACGGAATTTTTTTACTCCAATAAAAGACAATCCACAGCATAACAACCGTAGTAAATAAATAAATGCCCCATGCTGTTAGGTAATTTTCAACCGTCATAGCCAATCCTTAAAATTCAATCCAATCTATTAAGTAATCTTCCATTGCCTCTGGGGGAACAGTCTCCTCAGAAATAACCTTGCCGGTTACCGCAATGCCTGCCTCCTGTACCGATTGTTTATTAC
>CBDUPS010000188.1:0-4086 GCA_965369155.1 uncultured Spongiibacteraceae bacterium | reverse complement strand
ATTTTATTTAAGCCATTAATAGCGTCTAAATAACCCTAAAGTTTCTACCATGGGTAATTTTTCAAATAACCCTGAAGCCTCAGCTAATTTATAAATTGTGTAAGGGGCTTGGCCGCCATCGTTGGGGTCGGGGAAAATATCATGTATGGCCAAAATGCCACCTGAGGCAACATGGCTTGCCCAACTTCTAAAATCAGTTAATGCGGCTTCAAGGCTGTGACCGCCATCAATAAAAACTAATCCTAATGGTGTGCTCCAACGCTTACTGGCAATAGCCGAAGGCGATACGATAGGTACTACGGTGTCATCTAAATTAGCTCGAGTGATATTTTTACGGAATTCTTTAAAGGTATCTAACAAACCAATACTTTCATCAAATAATTCTGCATCATGGTACTCCTCTCCTTGTTGATGTTCCTCTGAGCCACGGTGGTGATCAACGGCATACACAATATTATTAACGCTTTTACAGGCGCTACCTAAGTAGATTGTTGATTTGCCACAGTAGCTGCCAATTTCTAATGCAGGGCCTAAAGGGGCGGTATCAATCGCGGCAAGGTAAAGTGCTTCGGCTTCTGCCTCAGAAAGAAAACCTTTAATAGATTGTGTATCAATAGAAAGTTTAATGGCCATAATGTATTCCTGTTGTGTTGTTGCGCTGTATTGTAAAGCTGTAAGAGCAGGCTGTAAAAACAAAAAGGCTTTTGTGAGTGGATATAAGGTTGAGTCTTTTGCTTTGTTGCTAATGCCGCTAAGATACAGAAGCCGTAAATGAATTGTTAGCCAACGATGTTATTAGCGTGGAGTTTCAAAAAATGCGATGCCCAAATTGTCATACAGAGTTTGTTTTTGGTTGGCGAATGTATTTGCTGGCATCATTTACGTTAAATAAATTTAAAGCACCATGTTGCAAGGCTAAGGTGAAATTAAAAAGTAGCTGGAGTTACTTAGCCCTTGGTAGTGCATTATTTTTTTTAATCGGCTTTTTTAGTGCGACGGCTTTTATCGAAGAATTCTCGTTTGCCGTAAGAGCTATCGCGGTTATATCTTTGCTGTTATTTATAGTGTTAGATAAAACCTATGATGCTAAAAGAGAGCTTGTTTTGCGTGGCTCATAAATAATAAAAAATGTACCTGCACAACTCAGTTAGCTAAGTTTATTGGTTGTTAGGTTATATTTCAGCTTAAGTTAAAAAAATAATTAAAAGAATGGTTTTATTATGAATGTTGTTTTAAAAAAATTATTGCTAGTTACTTTTGTGGTTTGTATTTGTAGTTGTTCTGCTTTTGTTCCCACACAACAAAACTTTACCGCACGCTGCTCAGAGGCGGATGCTGATTTGTATATCAATGAAAGTCATTTTAAAGGTGTCGGTACGGCAAAAGTTAAAAGAAATAAATCGGTGTCGGTAATGTGTGTTAAGGATGGGTTTATACCAAGAGAGTCTATAGTAAATACCACTATTAGTAATACAGGGGTGGCGGATGCTATTGGTGGGGCAGCTATTTGGTTGCCAGCGGCAGGATTATTTTTTCCTGGGGCATGGAAGCTATCTGTTGAGTATTTAAACCTAACTATGGAAGCCCAAGCCAAATAAAATAATATCTTTATGTTTTTGAGATAACTAAATGAAAGATTTAAATGAAGTGCTGTTTTTGGCTGTTAATAGTTATGCGAATAAATATTATTTTTTAGATGTTGTAGTTATGTTTTTTGCAGAAATTATGCCCTATGTTTTTATGCTGCCGCTGGTTTTTTTATGGTTTAGTTTATGTGTTAAAAAAAAGAAATTAAGCATTATTGCTTTAGTTACCGTGTTACTGGCAATGCTAATAAATCATACGATAGCGATATTTTATTTTCACCCTCGTCCCTTTATGCAGGATCTAGGCACGCAGTTAATTTATCATACAGCAGATAGCTCGTTTCCCTCGGACCATACAACGTTTACCTTTGCTATTGCCTTTGCTTTTTTGTTTAGTCGGCAGGTAAAAAAATTAGGCAGCGTATTACTTTTGCTAAGTGTTGTTGGGGGCTTAGCAAGGGTTTTTGTGGGTGTGCACTTCCCATTAGATATTGTGGGTGCGGCATTAGTTGGAGCGTTTGCCGCTTTTGTTTTATCCGTTATTAGCAATAAAACAAACTATTTAGATAGGTTAATTCAGGCAAGAGGCTAAAGTTTTTTTAAGTAGACTATAGGGGAGTTGATTAATACCAACCCCCTAAGTGTAGCTTTTGTTATTCTACAGACCAGCGGCTAATAGTGCTTTGCTCTTGGTTAATAACCACCACCTTTGCTCTTTCAAAGCTATTAAAATCAGTAGCAGTTGCCGCAGTATAAGCACCCATTTGATGCCCAACAACAATATCACCATTTTGCATGGCAGGGAGATCCACCTCTTCAGCAATAACATCAATACTGTCGCAGGTAGGGCCTGATAATACGCTAGGGAAAAAGTCGCTACTATCACTGAATATTTCAATAGGGTAAGACACGTGATCAAATAACTGGCCGCTGTACGAACCATAAATACCATCGTCTAAGTAATACCAAGTATGAGGGCCTCGTTGGGCTTTACCCATAACAGTAGACACCGCTTTTACTGAAGGGGCTGATAAATAACGGCCAGGCTCTGCATAAATTTGAATATCTTTAGGTAGGCGTGTTAACGCTTCTCTAATGGGTTTGCAGAAATCTTCAATAGACATAATGGATTCTTGGTACTGCACAGGAAAGCCACCACCGATATCCACAATACTAAAAGGGCACTCATTATCGATAGTTTGTTGTTCGATAATATCGCAACATATATTAATCGCTTTTATATGGCTATCAGGCTGTGTTGATTGTGAGCCCACATGAAAAGACAGCCCTTTAATATGCAAATTTAGTGCGCGAGATTGTTTTAGTAATTCATCAACTTGCTCAGGGGGGCAGCCGAATTTTTTTGATAAATCGACTTTCGCATCTGGGCTTCTAAAACTAATGCGTAAAATAAGACCAACACGATTTTTGTAGGGAATAAATTTTTCTATTTCGCCTAAGTTATCCACAACAAAAGTCGTGCAGCCAAAACGTAAGGCGGCACGAATATCTTTATCGCGCTTTATTGGATGGGTGTGAATGGTACGCTTAGGCGATACGGGTAATGACTCTAGAATATTAATTTCACCGGCTGTGGCAATATCAAAACCAGCACCCATTTGCGCGAGTGTTTCAATAACAGCAGGGTGAGGTAATGATTTTACCGCATAGTATAATTTTGCTTGTGGCAAAGCTTTTTGCAGCGATTGATACTGTAGTCTTAAATCATCACAATTTAATAGCAATAGTGGCGCACCATAAGCGTCTACTAAATCTTGATAGTATGCTTTTTCAGATAGGGGTGAAACAATAAGCTGAGTCGTCATATTTTTTTTGCCTATAGGGAAGGTGGGTTTACGACAAAAAATTTAATATATATTGCGGTAAAGCAAAAGAGGCTTTATGGATAGCCGCATTATAATAACGGGTATCTATTGAATTATTAGCAAATGCTTCTGCAAGGGCTTCTTCAGATTTTTGTCTGGGTTGTACATTTTTAGCGCCCCAAGCAAAGGTCATTATTCCGCCAATATAAGTAGGCACTGCGGCACTATAAAAAAAACTATCAGAAAACGTTGCGGACAGTTTTTTATGGGTGGTGATAATTTCTTCGGGCTGCATAAAAGCCACACCATTTTGTGCAACAAAAATACCATTGTCAGTTAAGGCTTCGTGACAGGCTTCATAGAAGGGGCTGGAGAATAAAACTTTTCCAGGTCCTATGGGGTCCGTGCAGTCAGAAATAATCACATCAAACTTCTCGGTAGTTGACTGTACAAAACGTAGGCCGTCATCAATAACAATCTCAACCCGTGGGTCATCAAAAGCGCCGGCAGAGTGTTTGGGCAAATAAGTTTTACAAATATCAATAACGGTTTCGTCTATTTCAACCTGTACTATTCGTTTGATATTTGTATGCTTGCTCACTTCCCGTAGCATGCCGCCATCACCGCCACCAATTACCAAGATATTTTTATACATTCCAGTTTTAATAAACTGA
>CBDUPS010000187.1:0-4088 GCA_965369155.1 uncultured Spongiibacteraceae bacterium | reverse complement strand
AAACCATTACCGATGTACCACTCAGGCATAATCCCAATACCAAGTAACGAACCACTACCAAACAACTCACGGATAACCCCAATACAAATAAGCAATACGGACTAACCTAAGCCATTACCAATACCATCTATAAAACTAATCACCGGCGGATTTTGCATCGCAAATGCTTCGGCTCGCCCCATCACAATACAGTTGGTAATAATTAATCCAACAAAAACAGAGAGCTGTTTACTAATACCAAAAGCAAAGGCTTGCAGCACTTGGTCAACAACAATTACCAAAGACGCAATAATGGTCATTTGTACAATAATACGAATACTGCTGGGTACAAAGTTTCTAATCAACGAGATAAAAAAGTTAGAAAACGCCGTAACCACCGTTAAAGCAACACTCATTACCAATGCTGTATTTAAACTAGAGGTAACCGCCAGTGCCGAACAAATCCCGAGAATCTGTAAGGCGATAGGGTTTTTATTAAAAATAGGATCAATGAGTACATCTCTCATCTTTAATGTTGCCATTAGAGCTGCCCTCCTTCTAAATTATTAAGGAATTTTTTGTAGCCCAAAGGACCCATCCAAAAATGTAGCAAGTTCTCAACACCACGTGTGGTTAAGGTCGCCCCTGATAACGCATCAACTTCATGCGCACCACTAGGGTCTCTTTTAAGTGCAATAACAATATTTCTGTCTGCATCATAAATTTCTTTATCAGGCCATTGTGCTTTCCATTCCGCTTCATCTACTTTTGCACCAAGCCCTGGAGTTTCTTTATGCTCATAAAAACCTAAACCCACTACCGTATTACCATCACCCTTTAATGCTAAAAAGCCGTATAGCGTTCCCCAAAGACCGTATCCATTAACAGGTAAAACAACTTCTTTAATGCTACCTGCCTCACGCAAAACATATGCTGTGGTGTACAGAGGTACTCTACCGATAGCTGCCAGATCGTCACTAGGCGCCAACTTAGTCGACAATGCCGGGTCTTTGGCCGCTTTTCTTACATCATAAGTGGCCGGATCAATACCTAAATTAGTCAATTCCGCTTCGGTTAAAAACTGGCCGGTTTCTAAATTAATAATGCCAATTTCAAACTTTTTAAATAAACGATTAATTTCGTCTTTTGAACTGGCACCTTGTATTAAACCGGCAGCAGCCAAAATATTTTTATTACGGTCTAATAATTTATTTGCCTGTTGCTTACTACGTAGGCCAACAGCAGCGGTTGCCACAATAACCGAGCAAACAATACATAAAACAAATGCAACGATAAGAGTTTGAGAAACAGAGTCTTTATTCTTAGACATTACGTGCAAGCCTCCGTTTGATATTAGACTGTATGACAAAATGATCTATTAAAGGAGCGAATAAGTTAGCAAACAGAATAGCTAGCATCATCCCTTCCGGGAACGCTGGGTTAACCACACGAATAAGCATCATCATCACGCCAATTAATGCGCCAAATATAAACTTACCTTTATTGGTCATAGCAGCAGATACTGGATCAGTTGCCATAAATACGGTACCAAAGGCAAAGCCACCCAAAACAAAATGCCAATACCATGGTATGCCAAACATAGGGTTAGTTTCAGAACCAACCGCATTAAACAACAATGACATAGCCACCATACCGATAACTACACCGAGCATAATGCGCCATGAGGCAATTCGAGTAACCAGTAAAAAGACTGCTCCAATTAAAATAGCTACGGTTGATGTTTCACCGATAGAACCCTGAATATTGCCAAAGAAGGCATCAAACCACGTAATCACTTCTCCCGTAGGGGCCTGTAATTGCCCAAAGAAACTACCTACTGTTGATAGGCCACCCTCAGCTGCTAATGATAAAGGCGTTGCTGCGGTAAACCCGTCAACTGCTGTCCACACACCATTGCCTGAAATATCAGCGGGATAAGCGAAGAATAAAAACGCTCTACCCGTTAATGCTGGGTTTAAAAAGTTTTTACCTGTGCCACCAAAAACTTCTTTACCGATAACAACCCCAAAGCTAATTCCTAAAACTACCTGCCAAAGGGGAATATCAGGTGGAACGATTAACGCAAATAAAATAGAGGTAACAAAAAAGCCTTCGTTAACTTCGTGGCCTCTTTTGATAGCAAATAAAATCTCCCAAGCAATACCGGCTAAAAATGTGGTGATATAAATTGGTAGAAAATAAACAGCGCCATGCCACATACAATCCCAAATGCTATTAGGGTTATAACCGGCTAATAATTCTATTAATGGGCCATGCCAATCACTAACACCGGTAATTCACATCGATGCCATAGCCGTATTGGCTTGGTAACCAATATTCCACATACCTTAAAACATGGCGGGAAATACCGCTAACCAAACGGTAATCATTACTCGTTTTAAATCGATACCATCACGAACATGAGCGGCGTTATGGGTAACACTGGCAGGGGAATAAAAGAACGTATCAAACACCTCAAACAAGGCATAATATTTTTCGTACTTTCCGCCTTTTTCAAAGTGTGGTTCAGCTTTATCAAATAATTGTCGAATGATTTTCATTATTACTGCTACGCCTCCGCCTCTATCCGAGTGAGATTCTCACGAAGAATAGGACCATATTCGTATTTACTTGGACTTACATAAGTACAAAGCGCTAAATCTTCTTCATCCAATTCTAATGCACCTAACTTTTCAGCCACCTCAACGTCACCCACAACCAATGCACGCAGTAATTGTGTCGGGAGAATATCTAAAGGCATAACCCCTTCATAAGCGCCAATAGGAACAATAGCCCGAGGACTGCCATTAGTGGTTGTTGTCATAGGAAAGCTTTTTTTGCCAAAAAAACTTGAGATATAAATACCCATAAATGAATGCTTTTTAAACCCAGGAGAAGCCCAACCCATAAACTCACGCTCACCTGCCTCAGGGAGTACTGATACTTGCGTATGGTAACGACCTAAGAAGGCAACCGGCCCTTTGGTTGTACGACCCGATAAAATAGAGCCTGAAATAACGCGATGATTGCCATCAACTAACTGCCCTGCGGTTAGCTCATCGGTGCTTGCACCAACAACCGTTTTTACTAAACGAGGTTTTTCTACCGAAGGACCTGCTAAGGCAATGACTCGCTCAGTACTTAATTGCCCTGTGGTAAATAAGTGTCCGATAGCAATAACTTCTTGATAACCAATATGCCATACCGTTTTATTCATACTAACCGGTTCAAGAAAATGAATGTGGGTTCCCACTAAACCGGCAGGATGTGGGCCGGCAAACTCTGCTGTAACAAAAGCGCCACCCTCTAAGGCTGGTATTGCCGCATTCGCTCCACGGCAGGTATACACTTTACCGTCGGTTAACCGAGACAGTACTTGTAAGCCATTCTGAAAGTTGTTTTTTGCATCGGCTATAACCACTTCAGGATTTGCCGCTAAAGGATTGGTATCCATCGCGGTAACAAAAATTGCTTTGGGTTGTGAGTTAATAGCAGGGACTTTACTAAAGGGGCGAGTTCGAAGTGCTGTCCAAAGCCCAGAGTTAACCAATACGTCCTGTACTTCTTCTTTATCTAGGGTGGGTAATTGGTCTACAGTCCAACAAGGAAAACTCTCCGCGTCATCACCTTCGACATCAATAACAACAGATTGAAAGACACGCTTAGCACCACGATTAATAGCACTAATGGTTCCTGATGCCGGTGCGGTGTAACGCACGCCTTCATTCTTTTTATCAGTGAATAGTAATTGGCCTTTTTTAACCTTATCTCCAACCGCCACTTCCATGGTCGGTTTCATGCCGATATAATCAAAGCCTATTACCGCAACGGTTCGAATCGAAGGCCCTTCAGAAATTACCTGCTCTGGCGCTCCAACAATTGGAACATCTAAGCCACGATTGATCTTGGTCATTTGTTTCAAAGTAACCTCTAACCTCTTGATAAGTTAGTTTATTTTAAGTCAAAACCAAAGCAGGGTCGCTACTTTGGGTTTACTATTTACTCATCTTCTGCTGGGTATTTCGCATACACAACATTCGCCATTTTTTCTAAAAGACGATGTACCTGACAGGTATAACCAAACTCATTGTCATACCAAGCATAAACGA
>CBDUPS010000186.1:0-4112 GCA_965369155.1 uncultured Spongiibacteraceae bacterium | reverse complement strand
AATGCAACATAAAAGGATCATCCTTCTTACCTTCTAATGCATCAATCATCTGTGCATCACGAGCGGTACCTAATGTCACTACGGCTAAGGCTTGAGTTTCACCGCGAGTAAATAATGCCGAACCGTGAGTCTGTGATAACACACCCGTCTCAACCTCAATGGCACGAACAGTTTTATTATCACGGCCATCAATACGTGCTTCGCCATTTAAAATACGCTCACGCACAATATTTTTTTCTAGCTTTTTAAAGAGATCGGTTACCGTCTCAACACTTACATCACTGCCTTCTGGTACTAATTTTTCGGTAGCTGCTGCTTTTAATTCAGACACCCGACCAGAACGCTCTTGTTTTTCAGTGATACGATACGCTTCACCTAAGCTGCTTTCTACTTCAGTTTTTAACTGGCTGTACAGAGCTTCATCAATTGCAGGTGCTTGCCAATTCCAACTCTCTTTACCTACTTCTGCTGCTAACTCTTCAATAACTTTGATCACAACTTGCATTTCTTGGTGAGCAAATAAAACCGCACCAAGCATTTGGTCTTCGCTTAACTCATCCGCTTCCGACTCAACCATAAGTACCGCATCTTTAGTACCTGCTACTACCATGTTAAGTGATGAAGATTCTAATTCTGAGTAGCTTGGGTTAAGTGTATAACCTGACTCTGCACTAAAACCAACACGGGCTCCACCAATAGGACCATTAAATGGAACACCAGCAATGCTTAATGCAGCAGAGGTGCCAATCATGGCAGCGATATCTGGATCGGTATTTTTATCCGCAGAAACAACAGTACATAAAACTTGTACTTCGTTTTTAAAACCCTCTGGAAACAAAGGACGAATAGGACGATCAATTAACCGTGAAGTTAATGTTTCTTTTTCTGAAGGACGGCCTTCACGCTTTAAAAAACCACCAGGGATTTTACCCACTGCATACGATTTTTCTTGGTAATGTACAGATAAAGGGAAAAAGTCTTGCCCTTCTTTAGCGGTGCGGCTTGCTACCACTGTACATAACACCTCAACATCATCCATGGTAACCAATACGGCTCCTGTGGCTTGTCGCGCAATTCGTCCCGTTTCTAATGTGACGGTATTTTTACCGTACTGAAATGTTTTTTTCACCGGGTTCATTATTTTCTCCATTAATTATACTGACAAGGGGAGGTAAAACCTCCCCTGCCTTTTTAGCGACGCAGACCCAATCTTTTAATCAAACTACTATAACGCTCTACGTTTCTCTCTTTTAAGTAATCCAGTAATTTTCTACGTTGGTTTACCATACGAATCAATCCACGACGGGAGTGATGATCTTTTTTATGATCACTAAAGTGACCCTGTAACTTTTTAATGTTAGCGGTTAAAAGCGCTACTTGAACTTCAGGAGAACCTGTATCTCCAGCGGCGGTTTTATACTCTGCAACAATTGCACTTTTTTCTTCTGCACTTAGTGCCATTTTCTTATCCTCATTTTTTTCAATAATATGCCATCAGTAGATTGCTCTACTATTAAGTCAGGCCTGCCCACGCATATTTATAGGAAGGTCTGTTTGTCAGCGATTTACGCTGTTGCTACTAAACGAGTAGGAGCAATTCTCCCATCATCTAGAATTTTCCCAATACCTAAAAAGGTATCGTCATGTGATGCTATTCTTACAGTGCCTTCGATTGGCGCTTGAGGCACCCATACTGCCTGACCCTGTAACAAATAAAAACTACTTTCCTCGGTTAAAACCACCTTAGGAAAGTGCTGCACCGATATATCTAAAGGCTTAAGTAATTGATCCATCTGATCAAAGTCTGCTGCCTCTTGTAATGCTTTTAATTCAGGCAATGTTACTACGCCATCGGCCTCATCAAATAAAGCCACCTGACTACGATGTAACGCCGAAATATAACCACCACATCCTAATTGTTTACCTACATCTTCTGCTAGGGTGCGAATATAAGTACCTTTACTGCAATGTACTTCAATATCAGCTTGGGGCTGAGTACCCTCTCTAAAATCTAGCAACTCAAGTCGATATATCATTACCTGTCGTTGCTTTATCTCTACCGTTTCACCTCGACGGGCAATTTTATACAACGGCTCCCCATTATGTTTTAACGCCGAATACATCGGTGGGGTCTGAGTAATTTCTCCAGAAAAACCCGCTAAGGCTTTTTTTACCATCTCCTCATTAATATGAGATGCATCTTGAGTCTCAAGTGTTTTGCCATCTGCATCACCACTATCGGTTATAGCCCCAAGCGTAATAGTCGCTTTATAGGTTTTATCCGAATCCAAAAGAAACTGTGAAAACTTAGTCGCCTCACCAAAGCAAATGGGTAAAACTCCTGTTGCTAATGGATCTAAGCTACCTGTATGGCCTGCTTTTTGAGCGGAGAAACAATGACGTGCTTCTTGCAATGCTCTATTAGAGGTTATTCCCATTGGCTTATGCAAAATAAGAACACCATTAACTAAACGGCCTTTACGCTTTCTTGCCAAAACTACTCGCCCTGATCCTTAATATCGCTATGCTCATCAACATTATCAGTGCTTGGAACATCACCACGTTTATCTTGGTTACTACGATCTTTTGCCACAACCTCATCAATTAAGCTAGATAAATACGCCCCACGATGAATACTTTCATCATAAATAAAACGCAACTTAGGTACGGTGCGCATTTGCATATCTTTGGCTAACAAACTACGTAAAAAACCTGCTGCATTATTGAGCGTTTTAAGTGCATCTATTTGCTGCTGCTCATCTTCAATATCAACAAATGTGACCCAGATTTTTGCATAACCCATATCTCGGCTAACTTCCGCCGCAGTAATATTAACCATGCTGAGTCGAGGATCACGTACTTCTCGCTGTATCAACACCGAGAGTTCGCGGATTAAGTAATCCGCTACCCGTTCTTTACGGCTATAATCTTTTGCCATACTTAATTCTCAAAAACTCTACAGTGTTCTGGCAAGTTCTTTAACTTCAAAAACTTCAATCTGATCGCCAACTTTCACATCGTAATTTTTCACACCGATGCCACACTCAGTACCAGAACGCACTTCATTAACGTCATCTTTAAAGCGACGTAACGAATCAAGTTCCCCTTCATGTATCACCACGTTGTCACGTAAAACACGAATTGGTTGTGTACGAACAATGGTGCCTTCTGTCACGATACAACCTGCTACCTGACCAAACTTAGGCGATTTAAACACTTCTCGTACCTGTGCAATACCTAAAATTTCTTCACGCATTTCAGGTGAAAGCATACCCGACAAGGCCTGTTTCACATCGTCAATCATGTTATAGATAACGCTGTAGTAACGAATTTCTACCGCACTATCTTCGGCAACTTGTCGTGTGGCGCTATCTGCACGAACATTAAAGCCAAATACAATCGCATCAGTAGTTTGTGCTAAGTTGACATCCGTTTCTGTAATGCCACCAACACCGCAACTCACTACCACCACACTTACTTCATCATTGCCTATATCAGCAAATGCCCCTTGAATCGCCTCTAAAGAACCACGAACATCAGTTTTTAGAACAACGTTAAGCACACTCTTTTCTGCTTCACCCACATGGGCAAACATATTTTCAAGTTTGGCTTTCTTCTGACGGGCAATCTTTAACTCGCGATCACGGTGCTGTCTAAATTCAGCAACTTCACGGGCTGATTTATCATTCTCTACAACCAAGAATTGCTCACCAGCATCGGGGGTTCCTTCAAGACCTAAAATCTCTACCGGAATAGAAGGGCCTGCAGCATCAATCGCTTTACCATTTTCATCAAGCATTGCCCTAACGCGACCATAGAATAAGCCTGCTAATACGATATCACCCTGCTTGAGCGTACCTTGCTGCACTAACAATGAAGCAACCACACCTCGGCCTTTATCCAAACGAGACTCAATAACCACACCTGCAGCGGGTACATCTCGTGGCGCTTGTAATTCAAGTAATTCAGCCTGCAATAAAACTGCTTCTAATAAGGAATCAATGCCCTCACCGGTGTGTGCTGACACTGGAACAAACGGTGTATCGCCACCCCAATCCTCTGGAATAACTTCATGTGCTGAAAGCTCGTTTTTAACACGATCGGGATCAGCG
>CBDUPS010000185.1:0-4115 GCA_965369155.1 uncultured Spongiibacteraceae bacterium | reverse complement strand
TGTTTAACGAGGGCCAAGTGTACCAGAGAGTCGCTGAGCTGTTTATGGTTTGAGCGCTGATAGTGAACAGGTTGGGCAGTAATTTTTAAGGATAGGGTTAGCTAAAATAAAAAAGCACGAGGGGTTGCCTTCGTGCTTAAAAAAACCTGGATAGGTAAGGTGTTACTAGATAATGGGGTTACAACTAGCCGACTAGGGTAAAATCGTCTTTATCAACCCCGCAATCAGGACACTCAAAGTCTGCGGGCAAGTCTTCCCATGCGGTGCCTGGGGCGATGCCTAAATCGGGTTCGCCTTTGGCAGGGTCGTATTGATAACCACATACAATACATTCGTAAGATTTGTTGCTCATGGTGCTCTCCTTTTATTTACTGATTAGCTTGTACGTTAGCTAATACGGCTTTGTAGTTATTAGCATGCTTTTCTTCTACCTTTGTTAAGGCGGCAAAGCGTCTCTCAGCTTTCGCGAGCACGTCGGCAAACATTTCAGCGTGTTCTTTTGATTCGCTAATTTGTTCGTCCATTTCTTTTACCGCAGCCATATTGCCTTCTTGTTCGGCTTCATGGCGAAAAGTAGGGTACATTTCGGTGTACTCGTAAGTTTCACCTTCAATGGCGTACTGCAATACATCTTGTACGCTGAGTTGGTCTTTTGGGTAAAGTAAATCAGCATGACCTAGAGCATGCATAACCTCTTGTCTGGCGGTATCTTCAAATACTTTAGCTGTGGCTTCATCGCCATGCAGACGGGCAACTTTGGCAAAGTGTAAATACTTTATGTGCGCCATTGATTCTCCAGCAAAGGCGGCTTCTAAGTTTTTAATCGTGATACTTTGATTGTCATTTTTCATGTTGCTCTCCTTACATGATGTATAAACACATAACTTTATTTAACAGAGCCAGTATACGCGATTAGCTATATTTTTAAATTGAATTAAAGCTATTGGTTTGATAGATTAAATCTATTAATGAATAATTAAAAATTCTATTTTTTTATAGGCTGATAAATGAGAGTTAATTTTAGCTTAACGCAGTTGCAGTATTTTTTAGCGGTGGTTAAATACCGGCATTTTGCCCGTGCAGCCGAGGCTTGCTTTGTCAGTCAGCCAACCTTGAGCTCAGGGATTAAAAAGCTAGAGCAGCAGCTTAATGTGCAACTGTTTGAACGGGGTGCCAGACAAGAGGTTATGTTAACCGATGAAGGTAAAGCATTGGTCGTGCAGGCGCAAAGAGTTGTAGATGAAGCACAGCGGCTAGAGCACATAAGCCAAAAACGTAACCCATTAGAGCAACGCTTTGTGTTGGGAGCTATTTATTCTGTGGCCCCTTATTTATTACCTGACTTAGTGCCAAGGCTAAAAAAAGTGGCTGCCAGCTTAACCTTGAGTATTGAAGAAAACTATACCGAGAATCTCAGAGAGCAATTGGTGGGCGGTTACATCGATGCGGCCATTGTTGCTTTACCTTTTACTGAGGCAGGTATTGAGGTAAAACCGTTGTACCGTGAAGCATTTTTGTTAGTGGTGCCGGTGGATCACCCATTGGCAGGCAAAAAATCCATCAGTAGCATCGATATACCTGCAGATGAGTTATTAATTTTAGGCCCCGGGCATTGTTTGCGTGATCAGGTATTAGAGGCTTGCCCTCAGTGCGCCTATAGTCGTCATGGTATGAGCGATACCTTTAAGGGCAGTTCACTAGAAACGATTATACAAATGGTGGCCTCCGGCACGGGCGTGTCTATTATCCCTGAGTCCTGTGCTAGTCGTCATGGGCATAATCCGCTAATACGCTTTGTGCCTTTAAAAAAGCCCTGTCCCTACCGTGATATAGCCTTGGTGTGGAGGCGTTCTTCCTCTAAAAGAGCGGTGATTGATTTGATTGCAGGATTATTTCCCCTTTAATTGCCGTATTACACACGACAAGAACTGCATAGTTGCCACTAACTTGTTAAAATGTTCACAATTTGTTGGTCATGCTTGCTTACACCTCGTCTCACTTCGGAGAGCAGTCTTATAATGAACCTTGCGGTTGTTGGTATTAACCATACCTCAGCACCTGTCGCGATTCGCGAACGGGTGGCGTTTGCTCCCGAGCAAATGGAAGAGGCATTACAAGATGCGCAAGTGTTCGTCAGTCTTAATGGGGTGGTTATTCTCTCTACCTGTAACCGTACCGAAGTTATTATTACCAGCAATCTTATTGGGCAAGCCTCCGAGCTTATTGGCCAATGGTTAGCGGAATATCACCATGTGCCTTATGACGATATCAAAGAGTGCCTTTATGTGTATAAAAAGGAAGAGGCACTACGGCATATCACGAAGGTTGCCAGCGGTTTAGATTCTATGGTGTTAGGGGAGCCGCAGATCTTTGGCCAGCTTAAATCGGCTTTTGCCGTGGCTCAGGTGGCAGGTACCCTTTGTGGTGTCTTAAATCCGCTGTTTCAGCATGTGTTTGCCACCGCCAAACGGGTGCGAACTGACACCGCTATTGGGCGACACCCTGTATCCGTCGCTTACGCTGCGGTTAAGTTGTCTGACCATATTTACCCCGATTTAAGCCGAGTCAATGCACTGTTAATTGGTGCGGGGGAAATGATTGAGCTTGTGGCAAGGCATTTGTCAGAAAAAAAAGTAAAACGTATGGTGATTGCTAACCGTACATTGCACCGTGCCCGTGAGCTGGCAGAAAATTTTTCGGCCGACGCTATTTTGTTATCTGAGATTCCTGATCAATTAGTTCATGCCGATTTTGTTGTTACCTGTACCGGCAGCCAATTACCGATTCTGGGTAAAGGGGCTGTAGAGCGGGCATTAAAACTGCGCCGTCATCGACCTATTTTAATTGTTGATATTGCCGTACCTCGAGATGTAGAACCTGAGGTAGGGGAGTTAAATGATGTGTACCTTTATACGGTTGATGACCTACAGCAAATGATTGAAGGCAATGTGCGGGCTCGTGAGGCAGAGGCGGCTAAAGCTGATGAGTTAATTAATGAGAGCCTACTGCACTGGCAAGAACAACTAAAGAGTCAAGACGCGGTTGATATGGTAAAAGAATTACGCCAATGGGCGGATAACATTCGCCACGATGAAATGGCCAAAGCACAAAAAGCCTTAGAGCGTGGTGAGCGTCCTGAGGCGGTGATTGATTTGTTAAGCCGCAGCATGATGAATAAATTAATTCACAGTCCTAGTGTGGCATTGCGTCAAGCCGGCGCTGAAGGCCGCCAGTCAAAATTAGGTTGGGCGCGAGAATTGTTTGGGCTGTCGCAGCAGCCTTCTACTACTAAAGATGAAAATAACCCTTAAGGGATTGGTTCATGAAAGAGTCGTTGTTAAGAAAACTGCAAGATTTACAAGACCGGCATTTAGAGGTGGCTGCTTTATTAAGTGAGCCCGATATTATTAATAATCAAAATAAATTTCGTGAGCTCTCCCAAGAGTACTCAGAGCTGGAGCCGGTAGTTACTTGTTTTTCACAGTACGAAAAAATAAAAGGCGATATTGAGTTGGCACAACAACTCTTGCAAGAAGATGATGCCGATATGCGGGAGATGGCCCGTGAAGAAATTTCTGAATTAGAAAGTAGTTCAGAAAATCTTGAAATAGAATTGCAAAAGCTACTTATTCCCAAAGATTCTAATGATGGGAATAACGTATTTTTAGAAATTAGAGCAGGAACCGGTGGTGATGAAGCGGCTATTTTTGCGGGTGATTTATTTAGAATGTATGCCCGTTATGGGGAGCAAAAAGGTTGGGCGGTAGAAATTATTAGTGAGCGGCAAGGTGAGCATGGAGGCTATAAGGAAATTATTGCCCGTCTTTCGGGTAAAGATGTTTATGGTAATTTAAAGTTTGAGTCAGGGGCGCACCGTGTACAGCGAGTGCCTGATACAGAGTCTCAAGGGCGTATACATACCTCCGCTTGTACTGTGGCGGTTATGCCTGAGATAAGCGATGTTGATGCTATCGAAATTAATAAAAATGATTTGCGTATTGATACCTTTCGCTCATCAGGTGCCGGAGGCCAGCACGTTAACAAAACCGACTCAGCGATTCGCTTAACACATTTACCAACGGGTATTGTGGTGGAGTGTCAAGATGAGCGCTCAC
>CBDUPS010000184.1:0-4159 GCA_965369155.1 uncultured Spongiibacteraceae bacterium | reverse complement strand
ATACGCTCTACTAAAATATCGAGGTGCAACTCTCCCATACCAGAAATAATAGTTTGGCCTGTTTCTTCGTCTGTGCGAACTTTAAACGATGGATCTTCTTGCGTTAGCTTTCCTAACGCAATAGCCATCTTATCTTGATCTGCCTGAGATCTTGGCTCTACCGCCACAGAAATAACCGGCTCAGGGAACTCCATACGCTCTAATATGATTTTATGCTTTTCATCACAAAGCGTATCACCTGTTGTGACATCCTTAAGACCAATAGCCGCCGCAATATCTCCCGCTAACACTTCTTTAATCTCTTGGCGGTCATTGGCATGCATTTGTACCATGCGCCCAATACGCTCTCGTTTACCTTTTACCGAGTTATAAATTACTTTACCACTCTCAAGCTGCCCAGAATAAACCCGGAAAAATGTTAAGGTCCCAACAAAAGGATCTGTAGCTACTTTAAAGGCAAGAGCAGAAAAAGGTGCATCATCATCAGCCTCACGATGCTCAACCGTCTCGCTATCACCATCAAGAGTACCATCAATTGGCTTCACCTCTTGTGGCGACGGCATATAATTAACAATCCCATCAAGTACCGCTTGTACACCCTTATTCTTAAAAGCAGAGCCCCCAAACACAGGAACAATTTCATTATTTAAAGTACGAATTCGAATGCCTTGTTTCACCTCATCCTCAGACAAGGTTCCCTGCTCTAAATACCTATCCATCAACTCTTCATTGGCTTCAGCTGCTGTCTCTACTAATTGTTCTCGCCAATACTCACAGTCATCAAGCATATCAGCGGGAACATCTGCAGATTGAAATGACATACCTTGATCGTCTTCGTTCCACAATATGGCCCGCATAGACACTAAGTCTACAACTCCTTTAAAGCCCTCCTCTGACCCAATAGTTAACTGCATGGGTACAGGATTAGCCCCTAACCGCTCTTTTATTTGGGAGACAACCGATAAAAAGTCCGCCCCTGTTCGGTCCATTTTATTAATAAAAACCATCCGAGGAACTTCATACTTGTTTGCTTGACGCCATACGGTTTCGGTTTGTGGCTGAACACCTGATGAACCACAAAGCACAACAACAGCACCATCAAGCACACGTAATGAGCGCTCTACTTCAATGGTAAAGTCCACATGCCCTGGGGTATCAATAATATTAATGTGGTGCTGAGGAAACTGCTTTTCCATACCTTGCCAAAAACAAGTTACAGCTGCAGATGTGATAGTAATACCGCGTTCTTGCTCCTGCTCCATCCAATCGGTGGTAGCAGCGCCATCATGAACTTCGCCAATTTTATGAGACAGACCGGTATAAAATAAAATGCGCTCCGTGGTGGTGGTTTTCCCAGCATCAACGTGAGCGCAAATACCAATGTTACGATATCTGCTAATCGGAGTTTTACGAGCCATTAGAGAATCTCCAAAACTTTATAGCAGAAATAATATTTAAAAACGGTAGTGAGAGAATGCCTTGTTAGCATCAGCCATGCGGTGAGTATCTTCACGCTTTTTCACTGCCGCACCTTTACCTTGTGACGCATCAAGAATCTCTCCAGCTAAACGCTGAGTCATTGATTTCTCGCCACGCTTACGGGCATATTCAACCAACCAACGCATTGCTAAAGCCATGCGACGAGAAGGGCGAACTTCAACAGGAACCTGATAAGTAGCACCACCAACACGACGAGACTTAACCTCGACCGCCGGAGCAATATTTTCTAATGCTTCGTCAAAGACCTCAAGAGGATCTTTTTTAAGGCGCTCTTCAACAATAGTAAGCGCACCATAAATTATACGCTCGGCTACCGACTTTTTGCCGCTTACCATCACGTGGTTCATAAACTTTGCTAATCTAACATTTCCGTACTTTGGATCTGGTAGAACGTCGCGTTTTGCTACAACTCTTCTTCTTGGCATGATATTTACCTTTATTGTTCAGGAAAACCCAAGACAAACTCTTGATAAACAATATCAATAGCGCTTGGCCTTACTTACGAATTAAATTATTTTTTAGGACGCTTAGTACCGTACTTAGAGCGAGCCTGCTTTCTATTACTTACACCAGAAGTATCTAAGCTACCACGAACTGTGTGATAACGAACACCTGGCAAATCTTTCACACGGCCGCCACGAATTAAAACAACACTATGCTCTTGCAGGTTGTGGCCTTCACCACCAATGTATGAACTTACTTCATAACCATTGGTTAATCGCACACGACATACTTTTCGTAATGCTGAGTTAGGCTTTTTAGGTGTTGTTGTATAAACACGTGTACACACACCCCGGCGCTGTGGACAGCTTTGCAGTGCTGGCACATCACTTTTAGCGACTTTACGCTTTCTGGGCATACGCACCAGCTGGTTAATTGTTGTCATTTATTACTCCGAACCTTATCGGTTACCACTTAAGTCATTTTACAGTAAAAAATCTGTTCTCTTTTTTGCATCTGCACTGAAAAGGGAGGCGGCATTCTAAAGACGCCTCCCTCTAGAGTCAAGAATTAAACACCATCTTCTTCGCCGGAGAACGCTTCAACTAACGCTGCATCCACTTCCCTTGCGCTAGCAGCCACATGTCGCGCCTCTGCCTCTTGTTTCTTACGTTTACGCTCAGCATGGTAGGTTAAGCCTGTTCCAGCTGGGATTAAACGGCCTACCACAACGTTCTCTTTTAAACCACGAAGATAATCGCGCTTACCTGTTACAGCTGCCTCAGTAAGTACACGAGTTGTTTCTTGGAAAGATGCCGCTGAGATAAAGCTTTCTGTTGCCAAAGATGCTTTCGTTATACCTAATAGAATTCGCTCACTGCGTGCCAACTCGGCCCCTGCAGCAGCCAAACGATCGTTTTCTTCAAGGAAACTAGTATATTCCACCTGCTCACCTTTAAGGAACGATGATTCTCCTGCATCTGTAATGTCAACCTTACGCAACATTTGACGACAAATAACCTCAATATGCTTATCGTTAATTTTTACACCTTGTAAACGATAAACCTCTTGAATCTCGTTACCAATATATCGCGCCAATGCTTTTACGCCTCTTACTCGAAGAATATCATGGGGGTTCATGGGCCCCTCTGCAATCACCTCTCCTTTCTCGACGTTTTCCCCTTCAAACACAGACAATTGACGAGTCTTTGGAATCAATAACTCGTAATGATCTTTACCATCAGGTAATGTTTTTCCATCTACCGGTGTAATAACCAACCTACGCTTACCTTTGGTTTCTTTACCAAAGCTAACCGTACCGGTGATTTCAGCCAAAATGGCCTCTTCTTTAGGTTTGCGTGCTTCGAATAAATCGGCCACACGAGGTAGACCACCGGTGATATCACGAGTTTTCGACCCTTCTTGTGGAATTCGCGCAATAACATCGCCCACACCAACTTGATCACCATTTGCTAAGCTCAAACTTGCATGAGCAGGCAATAAGTAATGCGCGGGAACATTGGTTCCTGCCAAGCACAGCTCTTTACCTTTGGCATCGACCAGAGTTACCGCTGGCCGCAAATCTTTACCCGCAGCAGGACGCTCTGATGGATCAATAACAGAGAAACTGCTTAACCCTGTTAGTTCGTCAGTTTGCTGAATAACGGTAATACCACTCTCAATACCACTAAATTTAACCGTACCAGCTACTTCAGTGATAATGGGGTGTGTATGGGGGTCCCAGGTTGCAACAATATCGCCTGCACCAGCTACCGCACCATCTTTTACTTTAACAACCGCACCGTACGGAATCTTATAACGCTCTCTTTCACGTCCAGTTGCATCAGCTACCGCTAATTCACCAGAACGCGATACGGCAATTAAATGGCCACTAGCATGCTCAACAGACTTAAGATTTACTAAACGAACCGTACCTTCAGACTTAATTTGAATACTGTCTGCTGCAGTCGCTCTAGATGCTGCACCACCAATATGGAACGTACGCATAGTTAACTGAGTGCCTGGCTCACCAATAGACTGAGCTGCGATAACACCAACCGCTTCGCCTCTATTGATACGATGACCACGGGCTAAGTCACGACCATAGCACTGTGAACAAATACCATGACGAGTTTCACAGGTAATGGGCGACCGTACCAACACTTCATCAATACTATGCTCCTCTAAACGAGCAATCATCGACTCATCAAGCATTACA
>CBDUPS010000183.1:0-4172 GCA_965369155.1 uncultured Spongiibacteraceae bacterium | reverse complement strand
ACCTATACCCGTACTGGTATCAATGGTGATGGTTGGTGATACGGTATCTTTTACCACGCTCACATTTTGTGCCGTGCCCACATTACCTGCCACATCACTTACCGACACATCAATAGTGAGAGGGCCATCGACTAAACCACTTACATCAGCAGCATTGCCAATAAAAAATTGAGAGCCGTCAACTGCAAAGCGTTGGGCATAAACGCCGTATCCATAGCTATCCCATGTAACTACATAACCGCCATCACTCAGCCCTGTAACAGATGGCAGCTGATTAATAAAAAGTGAGCCCATCGTCGCATTAACTAGAGTTTCAACTCCTACCTTAGAGCCATCAGAAGCGAAGCGCTGTGTATAAATTCCATCTGAATGACTATAGCTTTGCATCCATGCAACCACATAACCCCCATCGCTAAGTGCTGCAATCGCTGCATTTTTTTGCTCGTAAACTGTAGTGGTATTGATTAAGGTTTCACTCCCTACAGTATTACCTGTCGCATCATAGCGCTGGGCATAAATCCCCCAGCTATTATCATCTGGTGACTGCCATGTAATAACATAACCACCGTCATTAAGAGCGGTAATTGAAGGGAAAGCTTGTGGGCCACCTGTACTCGTGTTAATTAAAGTTTCATTACCTACCGCATTACCTGTCCCATCGTAACGCTGAGCATAAACACCCCAACCGCTACCATCTTGGCCATTTGAAGTCCATGTAATGACATAGCCACCATCAATCAAGGCTGTTATTACAGGGTAATATTGGTTATCCGTTACCATTGTATTAATTAAGGTTTCACCACCTACAGTAGAGCCATCAACCGCAAAGCGCTGGGCATAAACCCCCCAATCACTACCGTCCTGATTTAAAGACTGCCATGTAATAACATAACTTCCATCACTTAAGGTGGTTACAGCGGGGCTTTGTTGAGAGCTTACCGTTGTAGTATTAATTAAAGTTTCACTACCTATCGTATTACCCATGCCGTCATAACGCTGAGAGTAAATACCACCGTGATCACCATCTTGGTTATACGATGTCCAGCTAATCACATAGCCCCCATCACTAAGACCTGTAATAGATGGCTCAAATTGACTATCAGCTGTAGTGGTATTAATTAAAGTTTCACTACCTACCCTATTACCCGTGCCATCATAACGCTGAGCATAAACACCATAAGAATCACCATCTTGATTAAGTGACTGCCAAGCAATGATATAACCCCCATCACTAAGAGCTGTTATTACAGTATCTTGGGAATATGCATTCGTCGTATTAATTAAATCTTCAGTATAAGAATAAGAGTTAAGCTGCCAAACACCATCACTTACCACAGCAGAAGTCGTTGTCGTATTATTGTTGGCATCGGTTATAACTACATCAACTATCTGGCCATCAGCCACACCTGTTGTCGTACCCGACAAACTCAAGGCTTTTGCTAATTCGGCACTATCAATAAAGCCATCAGCAGCTGTGCTTGTACTGGTATCAATGGTGATAGTAGGAACTGCGGTATCAATCACTATCTCTGCTCCTGCCTCATTAACCACTTCGGCATCTAATGCTGCATCTATAGTGGTTAGCACCACATCGTAGTTACCATCACTTAAAGAAAGTGCCGACACATCTAACTGCCAAGTGCCTGCGTTTAGTGTCCAGCCACTATCAACATCACTGCTACTGATAAAAATACTATTAGAGTCGGTATCAAAAATCTCTAGCGTAATAGAAGTTGATAACGGGTCGTAAGTACCCTCAAGAGTCAGTAAATTATTAGTGATAACAGTGTTAATAATCGCTGGGTTATGGGACATGAATACTCGCTGTCTTTAAAGAAAAATACATCTGTAATAGTTTAATCATCAGTGTATATTAATTATGCAAAAAAACAAAAAAACCGCTTACTGCAATTTACGTAAACGGCTTTTTTATTACACTGCTATTACAGTATTATTTTGATAATTTTTTACACGTTACTAGCACGATTAATTATTTACTTGTCGCTATATTTTTACTCCGATAAATAAGTAATTTTTCGTAACGTGCTAAGGGCTTGCTCTAGTAACTGGGAGGATCGCTCTCGCGAATAAATAAGATAAACGGGATAGCTAAATTCAGGAGCTGAATTAACTTTGTACACAAGTTTTTTATCAATATAAGGTTGCACGGCCCGAGTTCTAAAGTAGCCGCTACCGCCATTTTTAATCAGGTATTCTAATGCCAGTGGCCCAAGATCAATATGCACAGCGCTACGGGATAATTCAGGTAAGGCGGCATCGTGTTGCCGACAAAAATGCTTGCCCCAATCCACATAAAGATATGGTTCTTCCCCATGAATTGAGTTTACTTTTATCAGTTTTTCTTCGAGTAATTGCTCTACCTGAATACCGGGCCAGTAATCAGGTTGATGTACTAACGCCGCATCGATAACACCTTGCTCTACTTTTTCATGCAGTGTTTTTTGCTCTGCCACTTCTAAACGTAATGCCATGGCCGGATGATTACCCCGTAAGGCCGTTAGCCAATCTAACATTAGCGGGTCCCACAAACTCATCTCACCCCCAAGGGTTAATACGGTATTTGCCCCTTGTGGTAAAGGTAGTTCTCGCCGTGCGGCTTCCCAAGTTCTTACCAATTGACTGGCATGGGAAATAAAACGCTCCCCATCAGCGGTTACCTTAGCCCCTGAGCGATTACGTACAAAAAGTCTGCAGCCTAACTGCCCTTCTAAGTTACGCATTCGAGCGGTTACTGTGGTTTGGCTTACATAAAGATACTTACCCGCCTCAATAAAACTGCCGGTGCGAACGATCTCTAAAAAAGTACGAGCTAAATCAATGTCCATGTTTTATATCAAAAATATTCACTTTAATTGGTATTAAATTTCATTATCCAGCATTTTTTAGCCTTAGTATACTGATTGCAAATACTCAGCAGCTATTATATTTATGACTCAATCACCGCCTATCCCCACTATTTTTAATAAAACTCAGTGGCAAGAAACCAAACAATTTATTAGTCGGCTAAATAAAAACCAAGCGTTATGGCTTAGTGGTTATCTTGCTGCAAGCAGCGCTGATCATGCAAAAGCAAACGCTGCAGCCGCCTCATCACAAGGGCAAAAAATTCTTATTGCCTTTGGTACAGAAACTAATAACTGTCGTCATCTTGCTGAGCAATTAGCAAAGCAATGTCAACAAGCCGGTATTGCTGCCGAAACGGCCGATTTATCCAGCGTGCGTCTTAGAAAACTGAGCAAGCTGCAAACGCTTATTGTTATTACCGCAACTCATGGTGATGGTGACCCACCTGAGCCGATCACCGAGTTTTATGAAAGCCTTATGGCTGACGATGCCCCTCAATTTAAAAATTTACACTTTGCTGTTCTTGCATTAGGTGACAGCACCTATGAACATTTTTGTGTTACTGGTATTTATATTGATGAACGACTCGAAGCCTTAGGGGGCAGCCGATTAATTGATCGGCAAGATTGCGATGTTGATTTTGAAACACCTGCGGCAAAGTGGATGGAACAGTTACTTAGTGCATTGCCTAAAACATCAGCTCAATCATTAAATCAACAAACCACAGAATCATCTGATGAATTTATCACGGCAGAATCAACTGTAACAGAGGCCCAATACAGTAAAGATAACCCCGTTACCGTTGAAGTGCTTAGCAATCAAAATTTAAGTAACCCTACTCGCTTAAAACCCACTCATCATATAGAGCTGAGTCTTGATGCAGATGACTTTGCTGTTGAACCTGGTGATGCCATTGGTATTTTTACCGACAATCCTCCAGAGCTTGTGGCTTTGTTATTAGATGCCACCGGCTTATCCGCAGAGCAACCGGTGACATTAAAAAATAAAGCCGTTTCTTTGGTTGAAGCCTTATGCCAACACTGTGATTTAACCGTGCCAAGCAAAAACTTATTAACCCTATGGGCTGAGTTAACCGGTGATAAAACACTTAACGCTATAGCTAATGGCGATACTAAAACCCAGCGTCATTATTTGCGTAATAATCAAGTGCGCGATGTGTTAATGAACTTTCCCGCAAGGCCTGAGGCACAGCCTTTTGTTGACGCTCTAAGGCCATTACAACCGCGCTTATATGATGTAGCCAATTGCTTATCAGTAACAGAGGATGAATTACACCTTACGGTAAA
>CBDUPS010000182.1:0-4182 GCA_965369155.1 uncultured Spongiibacteraceae bacterium | reverse complement strand
CCGTCAGTTCCTGCGGTAGAAATATTTTGGCCATCACCGCCAGCGCCGCCTACGGCAACAGAGTTTCCGCCTCCGCCTCCGCCGCCTCCGCCACCACCAGCGCCAGACCCACCGGCGTTTCCACCAACGGCCTGAGTAGCAAGGTCAGGGTATCTAGTTCCAGAGCTTCCGGCGACACCAGCAGTACCACCAGAGACAAGTCCGCCGTCTCCGCCGTCTCCGCCCTCAGCCTGAAAAGCCTCGGCCTCGCCAGACAAATGTGAAGATGTGTTAGTGGTCGCGCCAAGGGATCTAACGCCATCAGCAGGGTCAGTCCCCTCTTCGCCACCCTCGCCCCCACCACCGCCAGGGAAAACTAAATCAAGTCCAGCCCCAGTGATAGTAGTATTAGAGCCATTGCTGCCCGTGGCACCAGTACCAGTACCGGCAGCCGTACCACCAGCCCCACCGGCTCCACCAGCCCCTATTGTGGCCGTTATTGAGGCCCCAGCAGTTACGGGCACAGAAAGCTTATAAGGCCTTGCACCAGCCCCACCTTTACCGCCAGCGCCAGGGTCCATGGTTCCAGATGCTGAAGCAGTGGCACCGCCTCCACCACCGCCACCACCACCACCGCAGGCGCGAATAACTACGTTATCCACATCCGATGGAAGGCTTACGCTTTGGCTAGAAGTAATAACTTTTCTTTGCCATATGTATGGAGTAGCGAGTTTAGAAACAGAAATGGTCCCGTTAGCAATATGCTCATCATCAATAGAGCCCGCAGCGTAATGCTCAGACTCAATTACATCGTCACCGATTAAAGTCCCATCAATAGCATCAGGGGCAATCTTTGCAGTCGTAACCTGCTGGTCAAATATTTTAGAAGTAGTAATGGCATCGTCTAAAATCTTAACCGTAGTGACAGCATCGTCAGCTAAATCAGCCGTTGTTATGCCGCCGGTTAAAATGTGAGCCACATTATCTCTTGTGGCCAAGACGTTATCGTCAGCGTCAGTTAAAACAAGCTTATAAGCAGCGTCTGAGAGCCATATATTAGCCTGTCCATTAGCATCAAAAATAACTGGATTCGTGTTTGGAGTAGACGTGTCTGAGGTTTGGTAAGTTACAAGCGGAGTGGATGTCCCAGCAGCGTAAGTGTAAAGCTTGCCGCCAGCTAAGGCCACACCGTCCCCGTCAAAGAATGTCTGCACCAACTGAGGCATCAGGTTATTGCTCATCTCTTGTTACCCTCTAGTTTATCTAACTTTTTAAGAGCTGCCTTAAAAGCAGCAGAGCCAGGTTTTAAAGTTGAAATTTGAGACAAAATATCTCTTCCTTTTTTAGATGACCTATGCACCTCATATTTAGCGGCCATATCATCGCCAAGAGAGCGCTTAATTTTATTTAAACCCTCTTTTGCCCACTTAGCCTTTCCCTTGTTCTTCTCTTTTTTATAACCCTCAATGGCCGATACTTTGCCGGTCTTTTCAAAGGCCCTAATCATCGCGCGACCTCTTTTTGTGCCAGATGCCTTAATAGCTCTCTTAAGTACAGAGTCAGTCACGGCGCCAGTCGTATCAGCCAAAGCCTTTGCTAAGTCAGTTGAGAAATCGCCCGCCTGAATAGCTTTTTTAAGAACATAAGGAGAGGTTAAGGCAGCGCCTAAAGCACCGCCAACAGGCCCGCCAATTAAAGCACCTGTTCCATAACCAACAGCAATCCTGGCCGCCGTCTTTCCAGTAGTATCAACCGGCAATAAAGGAGCATTTGCAAATGACTTTTGAGTGGCTAAATCAGTGGCCTGACTCACAAAGTCCTTATCAGTTAACTCCCCAAGCTTTTTAAGCTGGTTAATATTAGCCTGATTAGCCCCAGTTCCAGCTGAAATAATAGCCGTAGGGTTTTTACCCTCTTTTAAAATATTAGGGTTAATTTGCTTATTCATTTGATGTATTTGTTGAAGCTTAGCGTTTCTAGCTACTGTTTCAGGGGCAATCTTGCCCTCTAGCTTTCTAGCAACCCTGGCTCCACTCTTAGCAGCTTTTTGAGCCACCTTAGAACTACCGATCATTTGTCCTGGCTTAAGATACGAGGCCTTGGCCCGATCTTGTAAAAAACGCTTGACCTGGTTTACTTCTTTAGCGCCCAGAAACTCGCCCTTTTTACCAACTCGATCAATTAACTCAGAAATCTCATCAATAGCCTCAGGGTTTAAATCGACATCAATGCCAGTCCTAACATTATCAAGGGCGTCAGTTATAGCGCTTGCTTTAACCTTTACGCCATCAGCGGCACCCTCAATTATCTCGCCAATTTCATCGCTAAGCTGGCCAATTTTTAAGCTAATGCTATTATTCATTGACTTTCTTAACTCATCAGCAGCGCCGGTAACGTCATCGCCATATTTAGCAATAACCTTATCAATGGCTTTTCTCTTCTTAATATAATTCTCAATCACGGCCTCAGGCATACCAGTTAAGGTTTTCCCGCCTTTAATTGTGGCCTTTGTCGCTACATCGGCACCCATTTGCCCAGCTTTTCTCAGGCCTTTTCCAACGGCACCAACACCTTTTTTAACGCCCTTAAACCCAGCGGCCATAGCCTTTCCAGGGATTAAGTTAGTTGGGTCAGCCGCTATATCTAAGCCCAGGCCAGCAGCTCCACTGGCAGTAATGTCAGCAGCCCCACCTTTTTTAAACTTAAGCCACTCCTCGGCCTCTTTATCGTCGTCAGTAAATAAACCAGGAACCAATTCGCTTAAAGCGTTATCAGGCACACCGGCTGTTTGAGCCAACTCTTTACCCGTAGGTGCTTGAGATGGATCCTCGCCAAACTGTTCGTAGCCAGCAGTTAATGGATTCTCACCCTGCTGAGCAGCCCCTATTGCCGCTCTGGCAGGCGCACCAGTATAAGTGTCTAAGAACTCACCCGCAGCTTGTACGCCCCCTAAAACAGCGTCTCCGGCCTGTGAGAGGAAGCCAGCATCAACTTGCTCAGGAGCAGCCGATTGAGCGCGAAGCTCTCTCACCTTAGCTATCTTTTGCTCACGAGTTAAAGCCTGGGGCGCTCCTGCACCAGACCTAAGGGCTCTAATTTTAGCAATCTTATCTTCTCGATTCACTACAGCGCTCCGGCCTCAACTAAGATTTTGTCCAACTCTTCATCGCTCATTTGATCTAAATCATCGCCACCACCAGAGGCAATAGCCTCGGGCACAGCTCTTACAGCGGTGGCACCATCAAGACCACTTAGGTCATAACCCTGAGTCTTAAAGGCCTCCACATCAGACGCTTGCTTTTGTTGTAAAAGGCGCTCAACAATGGCCAGTTTATTAGCCGCTGTCTCAGGGGTATCAGAGAGGTTAGGAAACATTTTGCGATACTTTTCCTCATCCTCTTTTCTAAGAACCCCACCCTCCATAAAGCGACCAAAAGCCTGACTTGAAGCCCTTGTTTGAGCATTAATAGCCTGGGCCTTTTCGTCGTAAGGATTCATCTGCCTAGCGCGCCCAGAGATAGGACCGAAAACGTCCTTATTTCCCTGAATGGTGTCGGCCACATCCCTAAGCATCATTGGAATCTGATTCCCCTCATTAATTTTCTTAACCATGTTTGCAGTAAGCTCTTTGCCTCTTGCTTTTTTGGCAGCTTTCTCAGCTTTTTTAGCTCTTACGGCCTCTTTTTTAGCCGCAGCCGCCGCTCTTGAAAGCTCCTCTGCCGCCCTATTGTGACGAACAGATTCGCTAAACTTACGCTCATTTAAATCCATGCTTTGCTCAATATTTCCCTGAGCTATTTGCTGACTTGCAGATTGAGCCGCTTGTACAACTTGCTGCTGAGCCTCTGGAGAAAACTGTTGAGGTAAGCGAGACGTATCCATGCCCAAAGAGCCAAGTCTTTGCAAACCAGCCTGCCAATCTTCAGGGCCTCTAGCTGAGCCTAATATTTGAGCACCAAACTGAATGTTTCTAGCAGCTACTTTGTGCTTTTGGTCCTCTGCGCCAGCCTTCGCTTTAAAGCCAGCAGCCCCCGTCCCTTCGAACGCAGAACCAGCCATGCCGCTAAGCTTATTATGAGCCTCATCAAGCTTTTGCATCTTTTGCCGCTCATCTTGTTTATGGCGCATATCCATGCCCCGATCTAAAGCACCAACGGCATCAAACCCTAAACGTCTGTTATAAATACTCGCATCAACTGGCAT
>CBDUPS010000181.1:0-4208 GCA_965369155.1 uncultured Spongiibacteraceae bacterium | reverse complement strand
ACCCGCATGCGTCATCATATTGCTGATGTACGTCATAATGCGGCTCCTGAGAATAAAAAACCACTCACTGCCATTTTAGATGAAGCCGATGGATTATTAGCAACCTTTAATGCCTTGCTGCGTATTGCACAGGTGGAGTCGGGTAATAGACGAACACACTTTACCAAAATAAACTTTAAAACTATTGTTGAGGACGTGGTTGAGTTATATGAGCCGGTAGCCGCAGAAAAGCAGCAAGAGTTGCAGGTAAACTTAGGTATCGTTAGTGATATTTCGGGGGATAGAGATTTACTGTTTCAGGCGGTGATTAATTTAATTGATAACGCGATTAAATATACCCCTCCAAATAATATTATGACGGTGTCATTACGCTCTACTGATAATGGTTTGCTTTTTTCGGTGGCGGATAAAGGCCCAGGAATTACCCCCGATAAACGAGAAAAAGTATTTAATCGCTTTTTTAGGGTAGAAGAGAGCCGGCATCAACCGGGTAATGGTTTAGGGCTTAGCTTAGTTAAAGCGGTTGTTCATTTGCATCGGGGAGAGATAAAATTACTGGATAATAACCCCGGTTTAAAAGTAAGCGTTACACTGCCTGTTTAATAAAAATCTTTTATTAACACGGCATTAACCTACTTTTTTTGTTGTACCAATTCTTCAGTATTACAAATGTCGGCTTTATCGTTGATTAAGTGAAATAACTTCCAGTAGCCAAATAAATTAACCGATTGCTCGCGAACCACGGTTATTTCTGGATTATTGATAATAAGATCAGGTGGAAAATAAGGCTCCCAGCCCAAATAAACAGAGAGGGGTTGTAAGCTTTTTTCAAACCAGCGCATCAGACCTTTTTCATTAGAAAAATGATTTAGAATAACCATCGTACCACCGGGCTTACACACACGCTTCATTTCATTAAGTAAGGTGGTTAAATTAGGCACAACTGATGCAATATACATAGCACTCACTTTATCAAAATGGTTGTCTGGAAACTGTAAATCCATGGCATCCATTTCATGTAAAGTAATATGCTTTTGCTGGTGAATTTTCTCTTGTGCTTTAGCAAGCATGTGGGGGCTTAAATCAATCGCATCTACCGTGCAATCATCAGGATACAAACCTAAAGAGGCTCCAGTACCGGCTCCTATCTCTAATACATGATCCCCTTTTTCTAGAGATAACCCCTGTATGGCAGCTTGTCGGCCCTCATTAAAAAAAGGGCCAAATAAAAAATCATAAAAAGGTGCGTACCAACGGTATGAGTTAAGGTTGTGTTGATTATCCATAGAGCCGTGGTACTTATTAATATGATTAGAGGGTGTATTTTACGTTTATTTACGACTTCTGTCACTTTTAATGCTTTTTTGATTAATCATGTAAATCTCATGGATAAGTCGATAGCTTTACAATCTTTAGTTAATGCGCCAATAGAAATGTAATCAACACCAGTTTCTGCAATTAGTGCTAAGTTATGTTGGGTCACATTACCGGAGGATTCTAATTTAGCCACACCATTAAATTGTGATTTATTGAGAGCAACAGCTGCCTTTAGCTGATCAATAGAAAAGTTATCTAGCATAATAATATCGGCTTTTTCTTTTAGAGCCTGTAATAGCTCTTGTTCGGACTCAACCTCAACCTCAACCGGTTTTTCTGGGGCGATAATACGAGCTTGGGCAATAGCATTGGCAATGGAGCCACAGGCATTAATATGATTTTCTTTAATTAAAAAAGCGTCATATAAGCCAATACGGTGGTTGTAGCAATTACCTTGAGTCACCGCATACTTTTGTGCGGTTCTAAGGCCTGGGATAGTTTTTCGGGTATCGAGTAATTTAACTTGAGTGTGAGACACCAGTTGTGCGTAATGGTAACAAGAGGTTGCTGTACCACAGAGTAACTGTAAAAAATTAAGTGCGGTACGTTCACCGGTCAGTAAGCTTCGGGCTAAGCCCTCAACAGTAAATAACGGGCTATTCGCTTGTACACTATCACCATCATTACAATGTAAACTGACTTTTATTGATGGATCAACCTGCCGGAAGGTTTCAACAACCCAATCAAGCCCAGCAATAATGGTGAATTCGCGGGTAATTACCGTAGCAGTAGACTGTTGTGAGGCGGGCACTAATAGGGCGGTAATATCCCCTGAGCCGATATCTTCGGCTAATGCTGTTTTTACGCTATTAATACGGTCGGTGGAAATTTGTTGAGGAGTTAACATATGCCAGTTCTTGTCTTGGTTTTGATGGTGTCGATATAAATCGTTAAGTGAAATTATAGGGCGACTGGGTCGCAAACTAATAAAAGCCCCGTTATTGTAGCAGAGAGTCGGTAAGGGGTAATATACAATGCTCTATAGAGTATTTATTTTCCTGACGGAATATCATTGATAGAAAGTAGCTAAGGTAGTCAAATAGTTAATCGAGGTTGTATATGTCTGTACAGAATGGCGTGGATCAGCAAGAAGTACAGTCGGCTTTAAACGCAGTTAGCCGATTGTGTTGCCAAGAGCTAGAGCTTCTTTTACGGCAGTACTTTTGTGATGTGGAAGATCTGTTATTAGCTGAAGGTAGAGCGATTGATAATAATCATGAGCAAAACCTTATTTTTTCTGATGCTTGTACTTTGCGCATGGAATCTAGAGCTATAATCCAAGGTATGTTAGCGTTTTTGGATAAAGAAATTATTTTTTTAAGCGATCATCATCGTCATGAAGAATCATTAAAAGAAAAAATATTCTCTACCGTTAATGTATTAACCCCAGATCAACGTCGTCGACAAATTCAGGTATTTCAGCTTTCGGCCTTAATCGAGCAGCTAGAGGCGAAATTGGCAACACAGCTTTCGGTGGTGTTGGGCCATATTAATCAGCAGATTTCAAGAACCATAAAAAACAATAAAGACTTCCCCTTGTCAGCACAACCCCTGATGTTGCTGTTGTTAGAGTACCTGTCTGCTGTGGAGTTAATGCCTTCAACACGCCAACAAATGTTAGAGCTGTATGCTGAAGAGGTCAGTGAGTTTTTACCCGAATTATTTAAAAAAACAGCACGCTTGTTAAACAGAGGTGGAACGCTAGACACTCAAACGATGGAAGCGATTACAGTTAATACTGGTGTGTATAAAGCCATAGAAGAGGATGTGCCAGAGTCACTGTTACAGGCATTAGATAAATTACAGAAAGTAGACTCAGATAAGTTTTCTTTATTACGTTTAAAACATGAATATTTAACTGAATTGCCTATGTTACGTGATGAAGAGGCCATTCAAGATGCAACCGATAAAGTGCTGCCTTGGAGCGATGAAAACAGTGCTTGTGTTTTAAAGGTCGTACGATTGCTAGACTTAATGTATCAAGATAATACCCTGCCTTTGTCATTACGCTGCCAGTTAGGTTTTTTACAAATACCCTTAATAAAAGCGGCTCTATTAGATAAGCGAGGTTTTGCCGATGCACAGCACTCCATTCGGCAGTTATTGCGAGAATTAACCGCGTTAGGCTCTACATGGATTCCCAAAGGTGACGCTAAAAATGATGAGGTTTATCGCAAAGTATCTGATGTGGTGAATGGGGTGTTAAAAGAATACCAGCGCGATCCGATTGCCTTGCAAGACTCACTTATTGAGTTAACCAACTGGCAAGAGCTATCTCAGCGTAACGAACGAGTGCTTTATAATAGAGCTGAAAAAGTTCAAGCCATAAAAGAAATGTCAGAAACCTATCGTCAGCATGTTGAAATGTTGATTAAAGAAAAGACCTATGGAATAACACTAACGAAAAATATTGCGGAGCTCATTAAACAGCATTGGAGTAATGTATTATTTTTAAAGGCTAGCGAACATGGGCTTGAGTCAGAGAGTTTCTCTAAGGCAGTATTAGTGCTAGATGACTTACTTTGGACATTAAATCCCGATGATAAACTAGGCAGTCGGCAACGGTTTTTACGTATTGTACCTAATGTATTAAAACAGTTACGCAAAGAATTATTAAAAATTCAATTATCGGCTGAAAAAATTAGTGAGTGCTTCTCTGAGTTAGAAAAAGCGCATTTAATTACCTTAAGACAAACCAATAGCCAGAACGATAGTGATACGAATGCGGCAGATAAGGCCACCTTACTTCGGCAAAAAGGAGAGGCTCTTTTAAATACGATTAATATTGGACAATGGGTTGATATGCATAGTAGTCCAGATATTGTTCATCG
>CBDUPS010000180.1:0-4209 GCA_965369155.1 uncultured Spongiibacteraceae bacterium | reverse complement strand
GTTATGGGATTGGCAGCAAATGAAAAGCTGGCAGTCAACGGAAGGCAGGTTACTGAAAGCTTATGTTAAAACCTCTCATACGGATGATGGCAAAACCTATAAAGCAAAAGCGGAGTATCAATATCGGGTTAATGGGGTTCTGTATAAAGGTGATCGTGTTGATTTGAGCGCTATGTCAGACAACATTACCGATTATCACCATGAGGTTGTTAAGGAGCTAAAGGCTAATTTTCGTAAAAATAAGTTTGTTACCGTTTGGTTTAATCCAGATAGCCCGGGAGACTCTATTCTTTATCGTGATTTACGCTGGGAGTTGTTACTGTTCCAATGTCTTTTTTCGGGGATATTTATGTTGATCGGCATGGCGATTGTTTGGTTTGGCTTTGCTAAAGAGCCCGTGGTAGATGATGCCGATAACACATGGTGGCAGAAAAAAAAGAGTTGGCAGAATGATGCGGTAACCTCACAGGCTAAGTTCCGATTAATTGTTTGTTGGTTGTTCACTCTAGTATGGAATGGTATTTGTATTACACCAATATTAGCAATCCCCGCTGAGCTAGCCAAAGGCAATCATGCTATTTTAGTTGTTTTAATCTTTGCTTTTATTGGTGCAGCATTAATTATAATTTCTATTTATTACACATTAGAGTGGTTTAAATATAAAACAGTTAAGCTTGTTTTAGATCCGTGGCCGGCTGAGATAGGTAGCCAATTAAATGGTTGTTTACGGGTGTCATTGCAGCACAATATAAATAATAAATTCACTATAAAAGTACAAAACATCTATTCTTATAGCACAGGCTCAGGAAAAAATAGAAAAACCTATCATGATGTTATTTGGCAGAAAGAAAAAGAAGTTATTCCTAAGGCAGTATTAGGAAAAACAGAGTTAAACTTTTCATTTTTTTTACCTAGTGACACAAAAGAAAGTGAGCCTGCGGCAGAAAGTTATTATTACTGGAAGATTATAGTAATAGGTGATGTTCCTGGTATTAATTTAAATAGAGAGTATGAAATCCCTGTTTTTGATCAAAAAGAAACGGCTCTATCAGATGATGCTATTTATAATTTTTCAGATACTGAAAAAGATAAACTTAAAATAATAAATAATTTAACAGAGGTTATGCAGCATAGTGAATCTTTTGGTAAGCATAGTTACCAGTTTGTCTCTAAAGGTAAGTGGCGCATGATGTTTCCCTTAATGATTATAAGCCTTGTAACATTAACAGCAGGTGGCTATATGACGCATAGAGTAATGATAGATAATGATGCAGGCTCGTTACCTATTATTGCGGCGGCATGTATTTTTTTTGGCGTATTAATTTTTATATTAACGGCTTTATTTATCTCATCAAAAATAACATTACATATTGAAAAAAACCAAGTAACTGTTTTAAGGCGTTTACTTGGGGTTAACAAAAAAACCATATTCTCTGCAAATGACCTTAAACGAATAGGCATCGTGGATGGTACGCGAATGCAGTCTGGCACGAATGTAACGCAATTTTATAATTTATTTGCTTATAATTTGCAGGATGAAAAGATAGCTCGTATTGGCGAAGGATTTACTCAAAAAGAGCAAGCGCAAGAAGCCGCAGATATTCTGTATAGGCAAATAAAAAATCAAAGGGCACGCCGTTAATGAATAAACAGAATAGTGTGTTGTTATTCATTGTTCGCTGTATATAATAACAGTATAAGTTTATGGTGCTGTTTTCTTAATCTCTTACTCAAATAAGTCTCCCCTATGCTGTCAAATGAAATAAAACAAAATATTAGCCATGCCTATAAACAGTGGCTTGAGAGCAAGAAATTTGTGGGTAGGCAATCACAACGCCATATGATTGCTGAGATAGCGCGTACCTTTGGTGCTATTGAGCAAGATGCCGAAGGCTTGCGACAATCAAACAATGGTGTATCGGTTATTGAAGCCGGCACCGGCACCGGTAAAACCGTGGCCTACTTAATTGCCGCATTACCTATTGCACAGATACACAATAAAACCATTGTGGTTTCAACAGCAACGGTTGCTTTGCAAGAGCAGTTAATTAATCGTGATTTACCTGAGTTATTAAAATATTCAGGGTTAGAGTTTTCTTATGCTTTGGCAAAAGGCCGCCGCCGCTATTTATGCTTAGATCGCTTAGCCAGTGTGTTGTCTGGCACCGGTCAGCAAACGGCTTTGCTTTATCCTGATGAAATAGCGATGGGTGTTGATCCTGCAGCCGAAAAAACCTACAAAAAAATGCTACATGAGTGGGATGCAGGAAACTGGGACGGTGATAAAGACAGTTGGCCTGAGGTATTAACCAATGAACAGTGGTTTCCAGTAACCTCTGATAGCAGTGGTTGTACAGGGAGAAAATGTAGTTTTTACAATGAGTGCAGTTTTTATAAAGCAAGAGATGAATTAAGTTCAGCAGATTGTATTGTGGCCAATCATGATTTAGTGCTGTCGGATTTAAAAATGGGTGGTGGACAAATTCTCCCCAAGCCTGAAGACACCATTTATATTTTTGATGAGGCGCATCATTTAGCCGATAAAGCCATTGCACATTTTACCCATAGGCTTCGTCTTGATGGTTTTAAGCGAACGTTAGGGCAGTGGCTCAGTTTTCGTGAGTTATTATTAAAGCAGGTTGAGTCACCAAAAATTTTGCAGCAGCAAATGAGTGATACTCAAGAGCTAGTTGATGGTGTGGTTGAACATATTAATGTGCTAAAACTTATGGTGGTTGATTTTTTTCAGCGGCAACAGGGAGAAAGTGCTTACTACCGTTTTTCTAATGGTACGGTTCCAGAGTCATTGCTATCTATTGCCGAAGAATTACACCAACTTACATTACGGTTAAATGCTCAGGTTGAGTACCTTAATGGTTGGTTTGAAAAAGCGCTTGAAGGTGATTTTGGTGATGTGGATAAACAAATTGCCGAAGAACAATATCCGGTGTTAGGTGCTTATGTGGCACGGATGGCAGGGGCATTAAAATTATGGGAGTCTTACAGTAAAACCAAAGATGATGCGGTTATTGCCCGTTGGATAGCCGCAGTGATTGACGATGATTTTGAGTTTGTCTCAGCCCCGGTTTTAGCGGCTGATTTATTAATCGATAACTTATGGGAGAGGTGCTACGGCGCTTTACTCACGTCAGCTACTTTATCGGTGGCAGATAAATTCGATAGTTTTCATCGGCAAATGGGTTTAAAAGAACAAGCCACATACATGATTTTATCCTCGCCCTTTAATTATGCAGAGGTTGCCACGCTGCATATTCCTAAAGAGGGGTTTGATGGCAGTAAGCCTTGGGAGCACACCGATGCTATTGTTGATGTCTTACCCAGCCTTATAAAAAATGGCCAGGGCACCTTGGTGCTTTTTGCCTCAAGGCGACAAATGGATGAAGTTGCTGATAAAGTGGCGGATCAAATACAAGTGCGCTTATTAGTGCAAGGGGATATGGCCATACGGGAGTTATTACAGCAACATAGGCAAGCTGTAGATGAAGGTTATGGAAGTGTTATTTTTGGATTAGCCAGTTTTGCTGAGGGAATTGATTTACCCGGTGATTATTGTAGCCATGTGATTATTGCTAAAGTACCGTTTCCTGTTCCCGATGAACCACTAGATGCAGCGATGGGTGAGTGGATTGAGCAACAAGGTGGCAATGCATTTAAAGAAGTTTCGTTACCTGTTGCAGCCATTAGATTAAAGCAATCAGTAGGGCGATTACTGCGCAGTGAACATGACAGTGGTACGGTTACTTTATTAGATAGCCGTATGCTTGGTAAGTGGTATGGAAAAATGCTTATTAAGTCGTTACCACCATTACGGTTAGCCGATTCGTTACCTAATGATACAAATGAATTGGCGACATAAAAACTTAATATTGAATAGGTATAAGCAGGAGATTTAAACATGAAAAAAGAAAGTATTGCCATTCATGCAGGGTATGACACGGATCCAACAACAAAATCTGTGGCAGTCCCTATTTACCAAACGGTTTCTTATGAGTTTGATAGTGCACAGCATGGCGCTGATTTATTTGATTTAGCGGTTCCAGGAAATATTTATACCCGAATCATGAACCCTACCAACGATGTGTTAGAAAAGCGTATGGCCGCTTTGGAAGGTGGTGTAGCAGGCTTGGCGGTAGCCTCTGGAATGGCTGCGATTAACTATGCCATTTTAACAATTGCTGCTGTTGGGGA
>CBDUPS010000179.1:0-4209 GCA_965369155.1 uncultured Spongiibacteraceae bacterium | reverse complement strand
ACGTAGTTTAATTGCTGAATAACCTGCACGGCTTTTTTAAGTAGCTCAGGGTTCTCCATGGTTAGCTGTACTTTTTCTAGGGCAAAGCTTACTTCTGCACTAAGTCCCTCGATGCTGTTCAGCTCTCGGCTGACTTTTTTAGCACAGCCATCACAGGTCATACCGCTGATAGAGAAAGCTACGTTATAGGTCATAATACCCTCAAGAGTGATCAATAAACTTGTTGTATTGTAGCATGAGTAGCGCGCTGCTTTTGCTACCCAAAAGGCCACAAAAAAAGCCAGCATAGCGCTGGCCCAAGACCTTTTGGGTGAGAACTGGAGGTAAGAGAATAAGTCCTCCAGCCAGCAGAAAACTATCTGCTGAAAATAGTATGGTATAAAAAATAACTTTTGAGTGAATTTTGTTAAACTGATTAGCTATATCAACTTATTTTCTCATAACGCTAATATTTAAATGTTTAAATTACAGTATGTTATTATTATAAGTTAATTTAAACTGTCTTTATGTTTTGTGAATTATTACTAAGGAAATACCAGTGACTACCACTCAAGAGCAGCAAACCGCATTATACCAATGGCATATTGATAATGGTGCTAAGATGGTTTCTTTTGCCGGTTACTCCATGCCGGTTCAGTACATCAGCGGCATTATAAAAGAGCATAAACAAACCCGTGATTCAGGAGGTGTTTTTGATGTGTCTCACATGGGGCAAATTACCGTGAGTGGGGCTAATGCTATTGCGGAGCTTGAACGTGTTTTTGCGGTAGATTTAGAAAGTATGCAGCCAGGTGATATGCGCTACAGTTTTTTCTTAAATGAGACCGGGGGTATTTTAGACGACTTAATGATTACCCGTCGTAAAGAGGATTGGTATTTAGTGGTTAACGCCGGTTGTAAATATGATGACTTTGATCGCTTAAAAAAATTACTGCCTACTTGTGACGTTAATTGGATTGCAGAGCAAGCATTAATTGCGGTGCAAGGGCCTGCTGCGGTAAATGCAGTCACTCGTTTTATTGCGGGGGTTGATGCGCTGACTTTTATGCATGCCGGTGAATTCTCTTATTTCGATCAATCAGTATGGGTGAGCCGTTCGGGTTACACCGGTGAAGATGGTGTTGAGATTTCATTACCCAATGCTTTAGTAGAAACATTAGCTCAAGCACTTATAGAGCAAGATGAATTAAAACCTGCAGGTTTAGGCTGTAGAGACTCTTTACGTTTAGAGGCTGGCCTATGTTTATACGGTCACGATTTAAATGAAAATATTTCACCGGTAGAGGCCGCTCTTACTTGGGCTATTTCGCCGTCTCGCCGTGCTAGCGGTAAAAAAGCGGGTGGGTATTTAGGTGCAGAGGCGATAGCAGAACAAGTGGCTAATGGTGTTGCCCAAAAACGTATTGGGTTAATGGTTGAGAGTAAACGTCCTGTACGTGAGGGAAGTATTTTACAAGATGAGAATGGTGTTATTGTTGGGCAGGTAACCAGTGGTGGTTTTTCTCCGTCATTAGAAACACCCATTGCTATGGGGTATGTAAACATAAGCCATACAGAGAAAGGCCAGAAGCTCTTCGCACAGGTTAGAGATAAGCTGGTACCTGTTACCGTTGTGGCAATGCCTTTTTTGCCCCATCGATATGTGCGATAAGTAATTATTGAAGAAAATGTGCGTTACTACGAATAAATTTATTCATGTAATAAGTACTTATCGTCGTGTTGACATTACTTATCGCTTTATCATCAAGTGTGGTTATGCTTTGTTGGGTTTCACGGGACTCTAACGATAAGTTGAGTTTCATGTCGTGGCCTATAATACCAACACCAAACCAGTCAGCAACGACGACATATTCCCTTTGGTAGTTAGGCGACAATAAGTTTTTCCCATGGCTGTAGTCAGTGTGGGGGTTAGTTACTCCCAGTAGAGGCAAAATGGTGGGGGTGATATCCAAGTGAGAGGACATTTTTGTAACTACGCTAGGTTTGTTTTTTGGGATGTGTAATACCAATGGTACTCTGATTTGCTCTTGAACAAAGCTAGAATTATGTCCCCAATGATTCTTCTCAAAAAACTCCTCTCCATGATCACCCGTAATAATAACAATACTATTATCGAGTAGACTCTTTTCTTTTAAATGCTGTAGTACTTTTCCTATTTGGCTATCTAAATGGCGGCTTGCATTTATATAACGGTTTTTTATTTTTGAAATATTTTCTTTTATATCAACAGTGCTGTAGTCAAAATCCTCTAAGAAATCTTTTCGTATAATGCTTTCTGGTGGAAATTGATAGGGTGCATGGGTAGATTCAAAAAACATAAAAGTAAAAAATGGATTATTTTGGGAGTCGATAAATGTAATAAGATCATCAACATTAGCTCTATCTCGTTGCCAGCTAATACCAGTGGAATTTTCTTGCATTTGATCTTCTGTTAATCGAGAGAAAATGGTTTTATCAAACTCAGGGTAGGTAAAGTGTGCGCTAGTAAAGGCCTTTATTGAGTAGTTTTGTTTGATGATTGTATTCATAAAAACGGGGCTTTTTCTCTCGTTAAGAAAATCAAACCAATAATTTCCATATAAACCAGAAAACATAGAGAACATCCCCATGCGTGTTCCATTGCCACCACTATAATGATTTAAGAAGTTTTGGTTTTTACTGGCAAAGGCATAAGTTTGAGGCATTATTTCAGGTGTAAGCATATCATTGCGCCATGACTCAGCTGTCAACCAAATGATGTTGTATTTTGTGGGGCTTTTTATTTTTATTGGTTTAACGGGATAATTTAGTGCTCCACCTGATAATTTATATGAAGGCGTTTTTTTGTTTTGAGTAAACCCAAAGGACAGTAGTAACTTAGTGGATGTAATAGGTTGAAATAAAGGTATTTTACTGGCTGAAACTAAAACTGGGGCATAACCATTAAAATGGCTATAGGCATAAAATATACCCTGTGTCATAAAGGCGATAAGAAAAGTAAAGGCTACAAATACAGGCTTACTAGGTATACGCGCTTTGCTTTTCTCTAATGCGATGATAAGTAAGCTATAAAGCAGAGCATAAAGGCATAACCCTAGAGTAATGTTAATAAAAAAGGATTGATTCGCTCCTAGTGATTCAATACCACCTGGGGTAAATAAAAGGTTGATAACGAAGCTATTAATATGAAACCCATACATGCTATATAACTTGTAACTACTGAACAGCGTTGCGGTTAATACAATGCCGATAAGAACCAATAGTGGCTTCAGTATTATTTGTGGAATTAAAGGTTTTGTCTGCCATAGTAAAAACAGTGGTGATGTAATAATAAAGCTGTAGGTTATGCTGGCAGATGTTAGAAATAAAAAGTTACTTAGACCGTTTTTATAATTAAACGTAAGTAGAAATATGGTTAAAAAAGTAATTACCCACGGTAGGCTAATTACTGTAGGTATAAGCAACTTATTTTTGTTCTTCATGTTGTGATCGGGTAACCTAGATTATTTTTATGATGTATCTCTTTAGTCATTTTTATAGGGGCATAGTTCAATACGATGAATAGTTTTTGTTACGGCATTATTGAAGGTTTTTATGGCAGGGAATGGAGCAATGCCACACGGCAAAAGCTTGTGCCTTATTGGCAGTCTCTTAATGTCGATTGCTATATTTATGCACCCAAAAGCGCTAGATGGCTGCGTTCAGACTGGGATAAACCAGCCCCTAAAGCTGAGCTTGATCATCTTGCTCAGTTAAGAGGTTTATTGCAGCAAGCCGAGATGCGTTTTGGTGTGGCGTTATCTCCCATCAATTTAGCGTGGCCTGCAACGGTTAAACAAACACAATTGCTACAAGAAAAAGTGCAGCAGTTAGTAGCGCTAAAGCCTGATATTTTTTGTATTTTGTTTGATGACATCAATGGCGATAAAGCCGATTTAGCTGCTATGCAAAGAGGCATTATTGGTTTTATTTGCGCGTTATTACCTAAGCAAACTCAGGTAATTATTTGCCCAACCTATTATTCCTTTGACCCAATATTAGAAAAACTGTTTGGTGCTATGCCAAATAATTATTTGCAGGAGTTAGGGCAGCTAGATAAATGCATCGATATATTTTGGACGGGGGATAAAGTGCTAAGCAGTGACTTTTCTATACCCAGTATTGAATTGATCACCGACAAAATAAACCGTAAACCGATGTTGTGGGATAACTACCCAGTTAATGACGGCA
>CBDUPS010000178.1:0-4211 GCA_965369155.1 uncultured Spongiibacteraceae bacterium | reverse complement strand
TAGTACGAAGTCAGTATGACGATCAATTACAAATGGGTGCATTACCAGAAAGACTTGTGATACGCGCCCCAGAGCAGGGCGTTACCTATAGCGAGCCTTTTGCTCAAAAAGATTCGTTATATAGTGTGTTTTTTCAGGGGGAGCTGTGGGGTAATACAGAAGCTGCCCGCTTCGCGTTGCTTGGCACCATCATTAAAGGTGATTTTTTTGACCAATTACGCACTGAGCAGCAAATGGGTTATGTGGTGTATGCAACCGAGGCTAACATCAAAGGCTTACCGGGAATTTTTATGCTAGTGCAATCGCCCACCAATAGCGTTGAGTCTATTGATGCTGCTGTGGCGGATTTCTTGCAATCTCAGGTTGCTCGGTTGGAGGGTATGTCGGCGGAGCAGTGGAGTAAATTTCAGCAATCCGCTATAAGCCGTTATACCCAGAGAGCTAAAAATATTGATGAGCTATCAGGCTCTTGGGCAGGTGAAATTATTAGCGGCCGCTATCAATTTAGTCGCCGTTTTGATGTGGCAGATCAGATAAAAAATATTAGTCAAAAGCAGTTAGTTGAGTTTTTTCAACAGTTGATAAAAGTGAATCACAGCGTTACTGTGACGAGTGCTAAAGGTGATGAGTTGAAGCCTGCAAAACAGCATATTAATCAAGATATGTTATTACACTGGCAGGAGTCACAAGAGAAGGTAAAAATAGGCGCCATGTAGTTTTTTTACAAGGATTAATTTATTTAATTACAATAAGTTATATTCTCTTTAGATGCTTTTTTTGGTTTTTTGGTCGGTGTTTGTTCGTTTTAGCTTTTTTTATTGGGAGGAAGCCTTCGCCCCTTGAAAAAAAGGCAAAAATCGTGTAAATTTTTTACAATTTTGGTCAGTGAATTATTCAGGTGCTAGAGAATGCAAGAAGATAGAGATCCCATTGAAACACAAGAGTGGTTAGATGCCTTAGAATCAATGTTGCGTCATGGTGGTCGTGGGAGAACGGCCTTTGTTTTGCGTCAGTTAGCCGAGCGAGCGGCATCTAAAGGAACACGACTACCCTCGGCAGTTACCACACCTTATCGCAACACCATTGATCCCCTAGATGAAAAACATATGCCGGGGGATTTATTTATGGAGCGCCGTGTGCGCTCTTTAGTACGTTGGAATGCTTTGGCAATGGTGATGCGAGCAAATAAGCGCTCCCCAGGTATTGGTGGGCACATTTCCAGTTTCTCCTCCTCAGCAACCTTATACGACGTAGGGTATAACTATTTTTTCCGTGGACCAGAGGGTGATAACCCCGGGGATTTGATTTTTTATCAGGGACATATTTCCCCGGGCATTTATGCGCGATCTTATCTTGAAGGGCGCTTTAGTGAGGAACAGCTTGATCGCTTTAGATCAGAAGTCGATGGCGATGGTTTATCGTCTTACCCCCACCCTTGGTTGATGCCCGATTACTGGCAGTTCCCCACGGTTTCCATGGGGCTTGGGCCGATACAAGCCATTTATCAAGCACACATCATGAAATATCAACATATGAGAGAGTTGATAGATAATGCAGACCGCAAGGTATGGTGCTTTTTAGGTGATGGTGAATGTGATGAGCCAGAGTCACTTGGGGCAATTTCATTAGCCGGTAGAGAAGAGTTAGATAATTTAATTTTTGTGGTTAACTGTAACCTACAGCGTCTTGATGGGCCGGTTCGTGGTAATGGCAAGATTATTCAAGAGCTAGAAGGTGCCTTTCGTGGTGCTGGCTGGAATGTGATTAAGGTGGTTTGGGGACGTCTTTGGGACACCTTACTTGAAAAAGATACAACGGGTTTACTGCAAAAACGCATGAATGAAGTGTGTGATGGTGAGTTACAAAATTATAAGGCCAATGGCGGTGCTTATACCCGAGCACACTTTTTTGGTAAATATCCTGAGCTTTTAGAGTTAGTTAAAGATTTATCCGATGACGATATTATGTATCTTAATCGTGGTGGCCACGATCCCTATAAGGTTTATGCCGCATATGCCGCAGCTACCGAGCATAAAGGCCAGCCAACAGTTATTTTGGCGCAAACTGTTAAAGGTTATGGAACCGGTGATGCGGGAGAGGCAGAAAACAATACTCACTCACTCAAGTCACTTGATGAGATTAGTCTAAAAAGCTTTAGAGATCGTTTTAACATACCGTTAACCGATGAGCAGTTATTGGATGTGCCTTATTATCGGCCAGAGGAAGATAGCCCTGAAATGGTCTATATGCGTAAACGCCGAGAAGCGTTGGGTGGCAATATCCCCCAAAGAACGGTTGAAACCTATCCTTTACCTATTCCGTCTCTTGAGGTGTTTCGTACGCAATTACAGGGTAGTGGCGATAGAGAAATTTCAACGACGATGGCATTTGTTCGTATGCTATCGGTACTGATAAAAGATAAAAAACTGGGTGAACGTATTGTGCCTATTGTTCCCGACGAAGCCCGTACCTTTGGTATGGAGGGGATGTTCAGACAATTGGGTATTTACTCATCTATGGGGCAAAAATATACACCCCATGACCATAACCAAATTATGTATTACAAAGAGGATCAAAAAGGTCAGATTATTGAAGCCGGTATTAATGAGGCCGGTGCTTTCTCTGCTTGGATGGCTGCAGCAACCTCTTATAGTGTGCATAAATATCCAATGTTACCGTTTTATATTTATTACTCGATGTTTGGCTTTCAGCGAGTAGGTGATTTGGCATGGGCTGCTGGTGATTCTCAAGCTCGTGGCTTTTTAATTGGTGGTACATCAGGCCGTACCACATTAAATGGTGAAGGTTTACAGCATCAAGATGGGCACAGTCATATTTTGGCGGGGACGATTCCAAACTGCGTCACTTATGATCCTACCTATGCCTATGAATTAGCCGTTATTGTGCATCATGGTTTAAAAGTGATGTACGAGGAAATGCAAAATCGCTTTTACTACATCACTGTGATGAATGAAAACTACGTACAACCTGAAATGCCTAATGGCTGTGAAGATGGCATCATTAAAGGCATGTATTTGCTTAAAGAAAGTAACAAGAAAACTAAACTAAAAGTTCAGCTTTTAGGTAGCGGGGCTATTTTACGAGAAGTCGAAGAAGCTGCAGTAATCTTACAAAAGGATTACAAGGTTGAATGTGATATTTGGAGTATGACCAGTGCTAATGAGTTGCGTCGTGATGGCTTAGAATGTGAGCGTTGGAATATGTTGCATCCGGGTAAGCAAAAACGAGAGCCGTGGATTACACAATGCTTAAACAGCAAAGGTACTCCTGTTATTGCTGCAACGGATTACATGAAATTGTATTCGGATCAATTAAGAGGCTTTATCAAACAGCCCTTTACTGTATTAGGTGCGGATGGCTTTGGACGTAGTGATACCCGTGAAAAATTAAGGCACTTTTTTGAAGTAGACCGTTATTGGGTTGTTATTGCCACATTAAAAACGTTAGCTGATGAAGGTAGTATTGATAACAAAGTCGTTATTGAGGCGATGAAAAAATTTAATATTGATCCTGAAAAGCCGAATCCGTTGTATCAGTAATTTATATCAGTAATGAGCATTTAAAAAAATATTTACTAAATCAGTAAAGAGAATAATGACAAACGGTTGGGAAAAAAAGTGAGTACAGAGACCATAAAAGTCCCCGATATGGGTGGGGCAGAAAAAGTTGAAGTCATTGAAATATGTGTTGCAGTTGGTGATGAAGTCTCGGTTGAGCAGTCATTAATTGTTTTGGAATCCGATAAAGCCTCAATGGAAGTGCCGAGTCCGAAAGCAGGAATAGTGACGAAAATTCATGTAAAGATAGGCGATGAATTGTCTGAAGGAGACATGATCGTTGATTTTGAAAGTGTCAGCGACAGCTCTGTAGAAGAGCAACCAGCGGCTAAAGAGACAGAGGTGCCGTCTAAGCCAACAAGCAATACAGAATCAACGCCGTCAGAGCAGAAGGCAACCCCATCTGCTTCAGTAGCAGAAAATAGTAAACAAACAGAAACAGTTATGTTGCCCGATCTCGGCACCCCTGAGGCAGTGGATATTATTGAGCTGTGTGTTGCTGTTGGTGATCGTGTTTCGGAGGGCGACTCACTGATCGTGTTGGAGAGTGATAAGGCCTCAATGGAAGTTCCCTCACCATTTGCAGGTGTTATTAGCGCATTTCATGTGAAGGTGGGTGGTACTGCGGTTGAG
>CBDUPS010000177.1:0-4238 GCA_965369155.1 uncultured Spongiibacteraceae bacterium | reverse complement strand
CGCTCCTTCAAACATAATATTGCCACCCTGACGGCGAATATCATGTAACGCACTGGTTACATCTATAATCATAGGCTTTAATATTTCGCCCATCGCTAGCGCATCATCTAGGGTTTTTTGAAAATCAACGGTTTCAGTTTTGTAGTAATGTGTTAATACAAAATTGTGGTAATCCATAATCGCAGCTAAACGCTCTTTAAAGCGTTCGGGATAAAGCAAGTCGCCTAAGCGCACACCACGACGAGAAACCTTATCTTCGTAAGCAGGCCCAATACCACGACCTGTTGTACCAATTTTGTTCTCACCAAGAGCGGCTTCTCGTGCTTGGTCTATAGCAATGTGATAAGGCAAAATTAACGGACAAGCTAAGCTCAAACGTAATCGATCTCTAACCGGCACGCCTCTGGCTTCTAAGCCTTTCATTTCTTTAAGTAACGCCTCTGGAGAAACCACAACACCGTTACCAATAAAGCACTGCACCCCTTCGCGCAAAATACCTGAAGGAATTAAATGTAATACCGTTTTTTCGTTATCAATTACCAGCGTATGGCCGGCATTATGCCCACCCTGAAAACGCACAACAGCTGCAGCATCCTCAGTTAGCAGGTCAACAATTTTACCTTTACCTTCGTCACCCCATTGAGTGCCTAAAACAACAACATTTTTGCCCATCTTTATTCTCTGTAATATTATTTAGTAATAGTTAAAGCTTCTACACACCATAGCCCGTCAATTTTTATCAACTGCCTATCACAGCCTAAATCCCGAGGATCCTCATCGACTGCTGACGGCATGCCGTAAATAACTTGCTGACCGTCACTACGTAATGACTGTACCATTTGCCACAAATTGGTATCTTCATCTGCCGGAGCAAAAACACCTTTTTTAACTGATGCCGCTACACACTGGCTTTGTGAAAAACTTAACAATGTTTTTAAGTCGGTATTAAAACCTGTTGCAGGTCGCGCTCTACCAAATGCTTTACCAATATCATCATAACGACCCCCGTTAGCTATCGAGCGCCCACAATCTGCAATAAACGCGGAAAAAACAATTCCTGTATGGTAGCGATAGCCTCTAGGCTCTGCCAAATCAAAATAGTGGTTCACCTCAGGAATACGTTTTTTTATTGATAGCGAAACACTTTTTAATCGTTTAAGCGCCTTTTGTAATACCGAGTTGTCTGAAAAATACAGTAACGCATCATCCACAACCGACAGATCACCATGAAAACCAATCAGGGCAATTAAATCTCCGGCAAGAGCGCTGTTACTCTCCAATAATTGTGTTAACTCGGCACTGGATTTACGTTGTAAAGCATTAAAAACTTGAGCTTCTAGTTCAACAGAAAGTCCTTCACCTGAGATTAAGGTGTTATAAATAGCGGCATGACCTAAATCGAGGGTGATATCATCAATCCCAACCGTACGTAACGTCTCTAGCATTAAGCAGGCAATTTCTACATCGCTCGCTTGGCTATCATCACCGTATAATTCGGCACCAACCTGTAGTGGTGCTCGAGAGGCCTGTACATTTTTTGCTCTTGCATGTAATACGGTGCCGGCGTAACACAACCTCACCGCACCCTCTTTATTAATACTGTGGGCATCAATACGGGCAACCTGTGGGGTGATATCGGGACGAATAGCTAAAGAACGGCCACTTAATTGATCAGTGACTTTAAAAGATTGCAGGTCTAAATCGCTACCAAGACCAATAAGTAATGACTCTACAAATTCAACCATTGGCGGCATCACCAGCTCATAACCCCATGTATGATACAAATCGAGCAGTCGTCTACGCATCAACTCTGCTTCGGCGGCTTGCTCCGGCAGTAATTCTTCGATGCCCTCTGGTAGTAACCAGCGATCTACGATGGCCATGCTTAAAAACCTACTATCTGTTAAACCATATAAATGAGCAATAAGCCCATCGCCAAACTGCCCAAACCAATAACGCGAATCTGTTTACTGGGTAATTGTGCTAATTGTGCCATAGTTGCCTGCCACTGTTTAGGTGCTAATGTGGGTAATATTCCCTCTAAAACAAGCATGATACCTATGGCCAGTAAAAACACGCTTCCCATAAACCATTCTCCTTTTACCGTATAACGCTACCGCACATAAAAAAACCGAAAAACAAAAAACAGATTGTTGTTTTTCGGTATCTTTATCACTTTACGCTCTATAAAACGCCGCTAGCGTTTTAGCGCTTTCCATCAGCAGCCTTTAGGTATCTAAAGAATGCACTATCTGGGTCAAGAATCATCATGTCACCTTGGCTTTTAAATGCCGTACGGTAACCTTGCAAGCTACGAAAGAATGCATAAAACTCGGCGTCCTTTTTATAAGCCTCGGCATAAAGATGCGCTGATTTTGCATCACCTTCACCACGAATTTTCTCTGCTTCTTTATAGGCTTCAGCCTCAAGAATTGTGCTTTTTTTATCCGCCTCAGAGCGCGTGATTTCAGCCTGTTCTCTACCCATTGCGCGATGTTCGCGGGCTTCTTGCTCTCGCCCTGCTTGCATACGGCGATAAACTGACTCACTCACATCTTCAGGCAAATCAATTCGCTTAACCCTTACGTCTAAAACTTCAATCCCTAAGGTTTCTTGTACAATCTCGTTAAGCTGATCAGTAATAACTTTCATCAACATATCCCGCTCACCTGAGACCACCTCATGCACTGTTCGGGTACCAAACTGTGAACGCAAGCCGTGAGCTACTCGTTGTGACAATAAATTAAACGTACGTCGTTCATCTCCTGATGTCGCTTTATAATATTGATCAACATTAATAATGCGCCACTTAACAAACGAATCCACAATAACACGCTTATTTTCTACGGTGAAATAGCTTTCAGGGGTGGAATCTAATGTTAAAACACACCGGTCAAATTTACGTACTGTTTCTATCACAGGCCACTTTAAATGCAACCCTGGGGCAACATCTATTTTTTCAACCTTTTTAAAGCGCAGTAAAACGGCCCTTTCGGTTTCAGATACCACAAAAAAACCATCAACAAAAACAACGGACACTATAGATAACACAATCCAAAGAAAAATCTGTTTCATTATCTTACTCCTCCAGAACGCGTAGGTCTCGGCTGGCTGCTACGCTCTTGCTGATAGGCATCTTCTTGGTCTTGTCTATCTCTTGAAGCAGATGTTTCTTCCGCTACCCGCGGCTTTCCTGCATTCTTTAGCAACTGATCTAAGGGGAGGTACATCATATTATTACCACCCTCAACATCGACGAGAACCTTCGCATTATTACCCAGTACCGACTCTAAAGTTTCGATGTATAACCGTTCCCGTGTTACCCCCGGCGCCTTTTTATATTCGGTGAGCAACTGTTCAAACCGTGAAGCTTCACCCTCGGCCTGAGCAATAATCTTGCCTCGGTAAGCTTCGGCATCTTGCACAATACGCATTGCCCGACCCCGCGCCTCAGGAATAATGCCATTAGCATAAGCCTGAGCTTCATTCTTTAAACGCTCTTCATCTTCTCGGGCTTTAATAACATCATCAAATGCCGCTTTTACACCGGCAGGTGGCTTGGCATCTTGAATATTAACAACCAGTACATTAATACCTGTACCGTAACTGTCTAAATAAGACTGCAACCTTACTTTAATATCTTCTGCCACTTTTGCACGGCCACTAGACAGCACTTGATACATCGCGCTACTGCCCACTACATGCCTTAATGCACTATCAGTTGATTCCATTAAACTATGCTCAGGATCTCGAACCCCTAATACATAGGCTTTGATATCATTGATGTTGTATTGCACTGACAAAGACACATCAATAATGTTTTCGTCTTCGGTAAGCATCAAGCCTTGGGTTTTATAAATACGTAATGCCGTCACATTCTGCTTATAAACAACATCTATCATTCGTGGCTCAAAGTTAAGACCAGGGCCTATCACTGAGTGAAATTTGCCTAGGCGCAAAACAACCGCCTGCTCTTGTTCTTGTAGTAAGTAAAAGCTAGAGGCAATCCAGATAAACACCCCAATAACCGCCGCAATGGCAAGCAGGAATAATCCTGAGCCACCCGAGGCATTATTTTTATTGGCGTTATTGTCTTTCCCGCCAAAAAAACGGGATATCTTTTTCTGTAAATTTCGTATTACTTCATCTAAATCAGGGGGCTGTTGATCATTTTTGCCCCAGGGGTCTTTTTTATCGCCGCCGGGTTCATTCCAAGCCATGGTTATTCCTCTGTTTAT
>CBDUPS010000176.1:0-4310 GCA_965369155.1 uncultured Spongiibacteraceae bacterium | reverse complement strand
AATTGACGCCGCAAAACAGAGTTATCAGCTCGCAATAAATAAAGACATTGACCAAGCTAGAGCAACAAAAGGATTGGAACGTATTAATAAGCAGTTAGCTAAATAAACTGACCAACTATATTTTTATTTTTTACCATAAAATAACTAACCATCGGAGTTAACATAATGGCAATTCATACAATAAAGACTGCCTCTTTTTTACTTATCCTCACCTTACTTAGTGGCTGTGGCGTTAACAGTATTCCAAGCCTCGATGAACAAGTAAATGCTACTTGGGCGCAGGTAGAAAACCAGTACCAACGCCGTGCTGATCTAGTGCCTAACTTGGTCGCGGTAGTTAAAGGTTATACAACACATGAAACAGAAACACTGCAGGCCGTTACCAATGCCAGAGCAAAAGTCGCCTCTATTCAAATTAATGGTGACCTACAAAATAATCCAACAACACTACAGAAATTTGAAAAAGCACAAAGCCAACTTACCGCTGCATTAAATCATTTAATGCGATCAGTAGAACGTTACCCTGATCTTAAAGCCAATCAAAACTTTCTAGCCCTACAGTCACAATTAGAGGGCACGGAAAATCGCATTGCCATATCGCGGCGTGATTATATTCTGGCTGTAAATCAATATAATACCGAAATCCGCACTTTCCCAGGGCGTATATGGCACCGCCTTTTGTATAGTGATATGCCATTACGCAGCACCTATAAAGCCACTAGTGAATCAGTCGAACAGGCTCCCCGTATTGATCTAGAATAAAAGCCTCTAGTTTAGTATTACACATAAAAATGGGTGGCATTAGATTCGAAGAAAAGCAAGACAAAACAATAAATGTGTATAGTGCCCCCTGTATTTTTGACCCCATAGATAAACCATATGCCTAGTTATTATCTTCATTCAACAAATGCCCAACAAGCATTAGAAGCCATCAATAAAGGGCTGCCTAGTGTTAGGCTTTCTATTAATTTAAATATATCAGAGCAAGATTTTTATTTAACTAATCAAAGTCTAGTGCTGGATGACGATAATAAAATTTCTGTTACTCAACTTAAAAAAATTACCAAAAAAACACAAAAAATATTTCTCTGTCGTAATAAAGAAATAACAACGCTTGAAGATCGCAGCATCGGTTACTACAAATTAGTTCCCACTGATGGCGCACCTTTGTTAGAAATTAGCGGCGTAAAAATGCATATTTCTAAGGGAACTGACCCTTTTACTAGTGCCTCAGAGATGGCTCAAAAAGCGGTACGCAAAGGAGACAACGTGTTGGATTGCTGTAGTGGTTTAGGTTATGCCGCCATCGCAGCCCAGCAATTAGGTGCAAGTGAAGTACTGAGTATTGAGCTAAGCCCAGAAGTAATTGGCTTACGTCAACAAAACCCTTGGTCAATGGGTTTGGAGAGCCCATCGATTAAGCAGCTGCATGGCAATAGCTTTGAGCTGATAAAAACTATGCCCGCAAATACTTTTGATGCTGTCATTCATGATCCACCACGCTTCTCCCTTGCAGGGGAGCTTTATAGCGAAGCATTTTATCGTGATATTTTTAGAGTGCTGCGCCGAGATGGTAGGCTGTTTCATTACACGGGCAACCCCCATGTTATAAAAAAAGGTAGTAGCTTTGTTGATGGTGTTGTACGGCGGTTAAAATCTGCTGGCTTTAAGAATGTAGAAAAGGTAGCGCATTTAATGGGTGTTAGTGCAGAAAAATAATAGCCGTTAAAAACGTAAGTAAATTAGTACTCACATTGAGTGACCATATTAATCACAGGAATCAATATGCCAACAAATAATTATGAAGACCTTTGGGTAGATGCATGGACTGATTTAAACTTTTTAGTTGATGAGCATAAAATTACCGAAATGCTTTTACCAGACCATACTCAAATGTCACTTATTGAAGCAAAGCAATTTATTAAAGATGCAGCAAAAAATAGTGAAAAGATTTTATTTAGCTTAACGTCTTATAATCATAAAGATTATATTTTAATGAGCAAAGACAACGCATAGTCTGCCGTTAAGCCCCTACTAAATTCACATAATCAATAACTGAAAAAAACCATTTAGATTGAGAGCGTTTTATATGGATATCAATTTAACCTGTTCTTGTGGCGCTGTAAAAGGTACTGCTATTAACATTACCCCAAAAAATGGAACTCGTGTTATCTGCTGCTGCGATGATTGCCAAGCCTTTGCAAATTATTTAGGCGCTGAAGAAAAAATATTAGATGCCTTTGGTGGTACTGATATTTACCAAACCTCGCAATCCCAAATAAAAATTAACAAGGGTGCGGAGCATTTACGCTGTATTCAACTAACATCAAAGGGCTTAATGCGTTGGTATACCGGCTGTTGTAATACTCCTGTTGGCAACACCATGAATGCTAGCATTCCATTTATTGGCATTATCCATAACTTTATTGATGTTCAATCTAACAGAGATAACACGCTTGGCCCGGTAAGCGCCTATGTACAAACCCAATACGCCCGTGGCTGCCCTACTTATCCCCATAGCGCAAAAAAATTCCCCATAGGCATTACATTTAAAATCATACAAAAGATAATTATATGGCGGATTAAAGGCATGAATAAGCCCTCCGCTTTTTTTAATGAAAAGGGTCAACCAATAGCCAAGGCAAACACTCTGGCATAATTACTTATAACTCATAGCATACGCCATGGGTATCAAACTAAAATATGATAGAATGGCTAGATACACATGGCACTGAACCCCTTAAAATTTTTCTGGCAATCAGTGGTTACTCACTTGGTAGAACCTCAATGAAAAAGACATTTAAACTAGAACACCCAAAAATTAAGGTGCCACGAGTTGTCGACTCAATAAAGCACGATATTAAAAAATATCTAAAAAAAGAACGACAAAAGCCCTTGCCATCTGGCAGCAACTACTGGGGTTTTGAGTGTAAGATTGGAGCATCAGAAGAGACTGCTGCTAAGGTGCATTTATCATCGTTAAATAAACAAATCGATGAGCTTGTTACCAATAATATAATGACCATTTATATCGAGATTACTGCCAAAGCGATAACCTCCACCGAAAAACCACCTACGCAGGAGTATTAGTTATCAATAATAACGATGTCTTACGCCGAGTGCGTTATATGTTTGATTTTAGTGATCAACATATGTTGTCTATTTTTAAACTAGGTGGCTGTGAATCCAATAAATCTGAATTAGCTACATGGCTTGCCCGTGAAGAAGAGCCCGATTTTATTTTATGCTCGGATGAAAATCTGGCGCGTTTTTTAAATGGTCTTATTATAAAAAACAGGGGCCCAAAAGGTGATGGAATACCTCAGCCTGAAAATGAGCTGAACAATAATATTATATTGCGAAAACTAAAAATTGCGTTAAATCTACAGGCCGATGACTTACTTGAGATACTAAAACTGAATGATTTTGCCATCAGCAAGCATGAGTTAAGCGCTCTGTTTCGAAACCCTGAGCACCGGCACTACAGAAGATGCTTAGACCAGCTTTTTCGCAATTTTCTTGATGGCATGGAAAAGCACTACAGAAAGAGCAATCGATAATTTTTACCCGATAAATAGTTTTTAGCACAACTTTTTAATTGCGCTCCCTATAACGCTTAAATATAAACCCGTTTTAGGGAAAGACTTTTCTTCCCTGCCCCATTACCCCTTGTAAGCATTCACCATTTTTATAAAAAAGGCCTATCTCATGTTAAACACCCAACTATATAAGTCTGTTTATAACTTAGCAGGTGAGCTAATAAATGCCGCTAACAATGAAGACAAGCCACAATTTGATTTACTCTATACCCAGTTACATGCTATTTGTGTTGATAACGAAAACTCAGAGAAAGATCACCCCGTGCAGTGGGAAACCTTGGCAGACTTTACCGAAGACTTAGAAGAGGCCATAACTCTTTATCAAAAAGCCTTAGACAAAGCCGTTGCGATTAACTCAAAAGATTACATGTCCTCTATCGCTTTTTCTATGGCTACATTACAAACTGAGTTAGGTCACATTGATGCCGCGATAAAAAACCTTCAGAATGCAAAAACACATGCGAATAAAAGTGACGACAAAGAATTAAAATTAGAAATAGACGAGTTACTTAAAGCGTTATTAATCTGATAAGCTCTTTATAAATACCAGTAAAACAGAGATACTAATAAATCATTTTACATGGCTTATTGTTGGAGCTTTTAATGATTTACTTTGAAGATATTGCACTAAATAAAATAACAAAGTCGATCGACTACTATGTCTCTAAAGAAGAACTGATAAATTTTGCTACTCAATGGGACCATCAACCC
>CBDUPS010000175.1:0-4332 GCA_965369155.1 uncultured Spongiibacteraceae bacterium | reverse complement strand
CTCGATCTCTAGAGGAGAGTCACCCATCAAGACATAGTGAGCAGCTACAACAGAAACCTTCTCTCCACCAATACTTTTAGTATTAGTATCCACAAAGCAAATGGCATCGTATTCTGTAAAAAGAGACTTTACTGAAAATGAGGCTTCTAATGAGGTTGGTATTTCAACTAATTTTTTAAGGCCTTTCTCTCTTTCGTAATCAATCGAAAGTTTACTGTCACCTATCATTGATAATGTTTCATCACCAACAAGCCTTGAAACAGAATGCTCATTTAAATTTATAACGAGCCCATCACTCTGAAAAAAATTAGCTGGATCAAAATTAATCTCAACTTTCCTCGGCTTTATATTGCAGCATTTTTTAGTTTTTTTACCACTTCCACAAGGGCAAATTTCTTCTGTTACTGTAAATGATACAGAAAACTGGTTAATCTCTTCACTCACTATCAACACTCAAAATATCTTCTACTAATTTAAACTCTTCTAACGCTGCAGTAAGTTGTTCAACAATCTCACTGGCTAATACATCAGGTGCTGGTAAGTTTTCGGTGTCTTCTAAAGCATTATCTCTTAACCAAAAAATATCTAAATTAGTTTTATCTCTGGCAATGACTTCATCGTAGGTATATGAGCGCCAGCGGCCTTCGCCTTTTTCTTCGTTCCAAGTCGCTTTGCGTTTTTTGATGTCATTCGGTTTGTAGAGTTTTACAAACTCATCAAAATCACTCTTAGCTAATTTATTATTCTTTAATGTTTTATGCACATTGGTACGGTAATCATATATCCATATTTTTTTTGTCCATGGTGTTTTAGCCGCAGGCTTTGCATCAAAGAAGATCACATTCGCCTTTACCCCTTGAGCATAAAAGATACCTGTAGGTAGGCGTAATATCGTATGTAAATCACATCGTTCTAATAAGTTTTTGCGTACTGTTTCACCGGCACCACCTTCAAACAAAACATTATCAGGTACAACCACAGCGGCTTTGCCATCAATCTTTAGCATGTTGGCAATATGCTGAACAAAGTTAAGTTGTTTGTTGGATGTAGTAGCCCAAAAATCTTCGCGCTCGTAGGTAAGTTTTTCGGTTTCTGCTTTACCTGTTTTTTCACTGATAACAGTAATAGAACTTTTTTTACCAAAGGGTGGGTTCGCTAATACGATGTCAACACGGTCATCATCACCCACTTCTTTCGCTAGGGCATCGTAGCTTACAACGGGGCATTCACCATCAGCACTACCAATACCATGCAGGTAAAGGTTCATGGCACATAAACGGGTAACGCTATCAACAATATCATTACCTTTAAGGGCATTCTCACGGAGGTGTTTTTGCTCTTTTTTAGTTTTAGCGTTGGGGGCCATATAATCGTAAGCTGCCAACAAAAAACCACCCGTACCAGATGCAGGATCAGCCACGGTATGTAACTTACTAATATCGGGCTGCATTACCTCTGTCATCGCTTGTATCAACGCACGGGGGGTAAAGTATTGGCCAGCGCCTCCTTTTACATCTTGAGCATTACGCTCTAGCAAACTTTCATAAATCTCACCTTTTACATCGACAGGTAAAGTAGACCATGCTTCTTTTTCAATCATTTTTATTAAGCGTTCTAACTTGGCAGGGTCTTGTATTTTATTTTGTGCTTTACGGAATATAGTACCTAACATACCGCCCTCTTTACCTAACTGCTCAAGGGTATGGCGATATTGAATTTCTAAAGCATCACCATCAAGCTTTACTAGCTTTGGCCAACTGTATTTTTTGGGTACAGATACTTGCTGACCAGAGACTTCACGCTCATCAGCCATTTTTAAAAATATTAAAAAAGTAATTTGCTCAAGGTAATCGTTATACCCAACACCATCATCTTTTAAAACATGGGCATAATTCCAAACTCTATTTCCAATCTCTGATGCGCTCATTTATAACTCTTTGTTTTAACTTATTTTTAACTATTAATTAGTGTTTCAATCCTATCCAATAGTCCACTATACTTACTGGCATGAACAAAAAAACACTATCCTTTACTAACACCTACCTCAGCAAACCTGAGACTGCTCGCAAAATGCGTGTACGCTCGCTTGCTAGCTCTACTGCCATAGAAACTCGCGAAGCTATTGATAAGATAGAAGCAAAAATTGAAGCTAACATTATCAATCAACACTCATCACCGCATCGTGTAACGCTTGCCTAACAAACTGCTTCATTGGCTCATAGTCACAATTTTCGACTCCTGCCTCACTTATAACTTCCAACTAATAACGCCTAAACATTTAATTTTAAAAGAATTCTCATACAGGAATCATTAACCTATCAAATGAGCATCAAATGAGAGCTCTACCGGTAACCATCTGATATAAATGGTTTTTTTAAATTATCAGCGTAATAAAGCCCTGTATTAACCAGTGATCTGCAAATGAAACTCAACTAAGCCCAATGAGGTACATAGCGATAAGCTCTTCTATTCGTGCTCTTTTTACAAATAAGGAATTTGCTGAACAATGGCAAAGTGAAACGCACCTTTACCCATATTTACATAGCGCTCTTTACCTGCCCAAGCATAAACATTTGCCAGCCATTTACGATGCCATTCAAAAACATTGACGACAGTAATGCACTGATCAACTTCAACTTCATTAAAAACCACTTCATACAATTGCTCTAATAAATCTAGCTCAATAGAATCCATTTCTAATACATCAGTAATACCTAATTTATTAAGTAATACCTTATCGTTAGAGCCCGCTTGATACTGCCCTTCAATATTGCCAGACGCATCGTAACAATCAGTCATTGATAAAGCCTTTATCAACCATAGTTATTTTTAAGGAAATTAAAAAAGTAATCTGTTCAATATAATTACCAACATCGCGTATTTCTTGAGTGTAGCTCCTAATTCTATTTGTTATTTTTTATACTCTCATAGTACTTAGCTCTCTTGGTCTTCTTCCATTTCACTTTGTTCAACTGCATGCTCAACCCTATCCATTAAGTGTGAAAGCAGGCTTAATAAATCTAAACAGTCTTTTTCTGAAAATAAGCCAGAAAGAGAAAGGCTTTTTGCTTCTTCATGGGCAACAACATTTCTGCCTCCACTTACCACCCCTAGAGAAAGGCGTTGCTGAGCTTTCTCAATGTTATTAGTGGTTTTCTCTGAAAAAGGCTGTCCATTTAATCTTAAATACCCCTTACTAACCTTTAAAACCTCTCCTTCACCAAAAGACTTTCCCATTAGAGCATCACCATCCTCAGAAAACCCTGTGTGCTCTTGGATTTTATTCTCGTATCTAAGGTAAGCTTGGTGAAATGCCTGATAATAGTCACCAGATTTATACCCACTTTCAGAAGCATCTCTAATCTCTGCGTTTAAGTGCCTCCAATGTAGCATTGGATATTCTGGAGCCAACTGGTGAACTGCATGCACAACAGGATGAAAAGACTCATCAACTCCTTCATCATCACTTAATTTATTAACTATCGTCTCAACTGGTCGCCTAATTTCCTCAGGAAGGGTTGCAAACCAATATTCCTTATCAATTCCTGTATCTTCCTTAAATTTATTCTCTTTTTTGTTTTTTCTTTTTTCTCTCCAGCTAATACCAACCTTAGAGATTAGATCACTTAACCACTCTCTAAGTTCAGCCATTTTTTCATTTTCCCAGTTAATGGCTTGGCGATTCGTAGAGATTACATCTTCTTCAAGTAAATCGATAAAATCAGCTTTTATATAGCCTGTTAGATACTGATAAAAATGACTAGAGGTACTATGTGAAAAAAATTCAGGTGCATTAACTAACTTACCACGAGAAAATATTGTTATACCCCTAAGCCCAGAACTTGGTTTAACTGGAGTTTTACTTGTAATTAAACAAAATTCAATTTCATCACTATATTCATATTCTTCTAATTCGAGATCACCCTTAACCCAAACGAACTCCTGTTCAATTTGCTCATATCTTCTTTCATTTGTAACCTCTACTTGCTCTCCATCTGTCTTTTTAAGTAGTATTTTGAAATTATTATCAACAATAAATATTTTTGATAAATTATCAGCTAGTAACTCTAAATTAAATGAGCTCTTTCTTTTCAATTCTCGCAATGTTATTGAAGTACCCGATTGATCATAATTAACATCTTCGTTTTGAACATCTGAGGCTGGCTTATATACATTTTCCGAGCCAAGCAACTTATCCCAATCAAGCTCAAAACGATTTCTTTTCCCCTCTTTTTTTGTGTCTAATATAATTTTTTTAGCCAAGCCAAATAGTGCTAACTTTCCAAGCCCTTTTTTACCAGTAGGCAAGCGCCCATATTTTGGTGAAGGCTG
>CBDUPS010000174.1:0-4349 GCA_965369155.1 uncultured Spongiibacteraceae bacterium | reverse complement strand
GTAAATCACCTCGCTGAATAGCCGCGATGACGGCGCGGGTAACAGGGATAGGGAACCGATAGCCCGTACCACCAGGAACACCAGAGCCACCAGTCCAGCCAGTATTAACCAAGTAAACGGTACTACCAAAATCTTCAACACGCTTCATTAAAAGTTCGGCATAAGTAGCCGCCGGACGTGGCATAAACGGTGAGCCAAAACAGGCTGAGAACGTTGGGTGAATACCGGCTTCCGCTCCAAGTTCAGTAGAGCCTACTTTTGCGGTATAACCACTTAAAAAGTGAAATGCTGCTGCTTCTTTGCTTAAAATAGATACAGGAGGTACTACACCAGAAACATCACAGGTTAAAAAGATAACCACTTTTGGCTCGCCGCCTTTATTTTCGGCAGAGCGTTTTTCTACATGGCTTAGTGGGTAACAACAGCGACCATTTTCAGTTAAAGACGTATCATCATAATCAGCAGTGCGTTGCTCATTAGTTACAACATTCTCAACAATAGAGCCAAAGCGAATAGCATCCCAAATAACGGGTTCGTTTTCTTGTGATAGGTTGATGGTTTTTGCGTAACAGCCGCCTTCGATGTTAAACACGGAACCCTTTGCCCAGCCATGCTCATCATCACCAATAAGAAAACGGCTTGGATCTGCTGATAATGTAGTTTTGCCCGTTCCGGATAAACCAAAAAATAAAGCCACATCACCTTCTTCACCAACATTGGCAGAGCAGTGCATAGGTAGTACGTCTTTTTCTGGTAATAAAAAGTTTTGTACAGAAAACATGGCTTTCTTCATTTCACCCGCATAACGCATACCGGCAAGCAATACTTTGCGCTGGGCAAAGTTAATCATGACTACGCCTTCGCTGTTGGTTTGATCGCGCTCAGGGTCACAAACAAAAGAAGGAGCGTTGATTATGCTCCATTCTTCTTTACTTTTAGGGTTATATTCGCTTGGTACGATAAACATATTGAGGGCAAAAAGGCTTTGCCAAGCGGTTTCGGTGGTTACCTTTACCGGGATATAGTATTCGTTGTGAGCACCTACATGAAGGTTTTGTACAAATTGATCATTATTAGCAATATGTTCTTCAACACGAGACCAAAGAGCATTAAATATTTCGGGTGTTGTGGGGCGATTGATAGGGCCCCATTCAATACTTTCGGCAGTACTGCCTTCTCTTACAACAAAACGATCGGCAGGTGAGCGACCGGTTCTTTTGCCTGTAACAACAACTAATGCACCAGTGTCAGCTAAATAACCTTCGTTGTTTTCCAGTGCTTTCTCTACTAGCTCAGCAGGACCTAAGCCTTGGAATACAGTAATAGAAGATTCGTTTATTTGCGCTTGTGCTTGGGTGGTCATTATTATTTACCTGTTCTCAATTAAGGGTATTTTTATAAAAACACAATGATCGTGTTATAGGGCTAAATATAAGGAGGTGCAATTATGGCAAAAAAGCCCGATAGAATGTAGTCTTTTGTGGGATGCTTTCATTTCTAGTGTTTTTGCGCTGTTAAATGGGCTAAATCATGGGGATTAAACTGATAAGCTTGCTGGCAAAATTCACAATGAATTTCGACATTACCCCGCTCTTCTAGTAGCTGTTTTATCTCGTTGGCACCTAAGGTCGAAATCACCTCAAGACAGCGTTCGGTTGAACAGCGACATTTAAAAGTAATGGGCTTTTTCTCAAAAACTTGTACTGACTCTTGATGGTAGAGGCGGTGCAATAATTCGTCTGTTTCAGTATGTAAAAGCTCATCGCTGGTGACGGTGTCGGTTAATACCTCTAAATGCTGCCATTGTTGTTGGTTGCCTTCGGCATCGGTGACTTGTTCAGGGAGGCGTTGCAGTAAAATTCCTGCGGTGACCCCTGATTGAGCAGCAAGCCAAATTCTCGTTTGAATTTGCTCTGATTGAGTAAAGTAATCTTCAAGGCTTTTTGCTAAGCCCTGTTGGCTGAGGGCAACTAAACCTTGATAGCGCTGCCCCTGTGCGGGGGTAATGGTGATGGCTAGAGTGCCATGTTGTAATAGCTGTTCAATGGTGTGATTGGTGCAGGTTTGTGGAGAATGAACCAGCCCCCTAATATGCCCAGCAGATAAGTATTCGGCCATAATAATGGGGTTTTGTGCTTCATCAACAGCCTGTAGTGTTAGGGTGCCATCGAGCTTTATTGTGCCGGCTAGTAAAGAGGTAGCGGCTAAAAATTCGCCGAGTAACTCTTCGGCTTGGGGAGCATAGCTATGCAGAGCCAATATTTGTTGATAGCTGCTATTAAGCCTAACGAGCTGTCCTCGAATATCGGCATGGTTAAATAAAAATCGTTGAGTGAAATCTGATGTTAGCATAGAAGGATAGACACTAAATTGTGAGAGTTTTTAATAAAGTGCTATTGTACCTTTTCTTTTCAATGTTTAGTTTATTCGTGGTGTTTTTAAATTGATATGAATCCTAGTCAGCCCCCTCAATCTCCCCCTACAACGGCACCGCCCGAATCTTTTTTTTCAAGTAATCTCTCCTATGAGAAGTTAAAGCAATGGTCCTTGCTAACCCGCATTTATTTGGGGGTTAACATTATGTATCTTGTTTTTTTGCTACTTGTTCAGGGCAATGAGTGGCAGTCACCGGCAATTATTCTAAAAGGAGTTGATGCCATTGCTTTGTTGCTGTGGTCTTATGTATTGATGAGCTTTAGGCGACTATTGTGGTTTAGGTTTCATATTACCTCGGTGAGTATTTTTATTAATGCTTTAATAGTGGTGGGCTTTTTTTGGTGGGCGATTGAAGGCTTAGGGATTATCCCAAAAGACTATCAAGGGGCGGTGTTGGGGTTGGTGCTTATCATTCAAGGGGTGGCAGGAATGTTATTAGCCAAGGCTTTATTGGCTAGTGATATGCATACAGTTAGGCTAAAGCGTTTTGCCTTGGTACTGTTTGCCGCTTCGGTTTGTTATGCCTCGCTTGTAATGGCGTTTATTGGTGTAGCATTAAGCTTAACGGCGTATTGGCACTTATCCTGTGTATTTGATGAGTCAGCCAAGGAGCAGCAAGCCAAAAGCAGCTAGCGGCTTGTTATTCGGAGTGCTCTTGCCGCTTAAACCGATGAATCTGCCGACGTTCTTTTTTATCGGGTCGGTGGCTTGCCATCAACTGGCTTGATAGCGCTCTTTTTTCTGCCTCCACTTGTCGTAGCTGCAAACTCTCGTTGGTTTCTTGATAAAGCAGTTGTGCCTCATTGGCGCTTTTGCGCTTATCACTAAGAGCTAAAATAATAATTGTTTTTACAGAGTGCCCTTGGCGAATAGTAAGGGCGTCACCTATTTTTATTTCTTTACTTACCTTGCAGCGTTGGGAGCCTTGCTGAACTTTGCCGCCCTCAATGGCTTTTTTGGCCAGTGAGCGTGTTTTAAAAAACCGAGCAGCCCACAGCCATTTATCTAAACGTAGAGCATTCATTACATAATACGGGGAGGTATAATTTCATCAAAGTGATGAAACGCGGTAAAAGGCAAGTCATCAGCATTGCGCAATACACCTTGGCTATCGGGTTGTAACAGTGTTAATAAGTGTGAAATACCGTATTGATGAGCGGCATTTAAAACGGCAATACTATCATCAATAAATAAGGTTTTTATTGGGTTGAATTGCTGCTGTTGTTGTAGTTCTTGCCAAAATTGAGGGGCTTCTTTTGGGTGGCCATAATCGTGGGAGGAGACAATAGTATGAAAAAAAGGCGTAATTCGAGTGCGATCCAACTTTAGCGTAAGGCTATCTCGATGGGCATTGGTAATTAATACCACTTGGCGAGATGATTGTCGCAGTGCTTGTAAGAACTCATAGGCCAGTGGGCGCTCACAAATTAAGTGTTGTAGCTCTATCTTTAAGGCAACGATATCAACCTGTAACTGCTTTGACCAATAATCAAGGCAGTACCAGTTTAATAAACCTTGTTGGGATTTAAATAAGGCCGTTAGCTCTTGGGGGCTATACCGTGCATTACTCCCGTGTATTTCGTAATATCGTTTGGGCAAGTGGTGTAACCAAAATTGATTATCAAAATGTAAGTCTAAGAGTGTGCCATCCATATCCAATAGGACAGTTTCAATTTGTTGCCAGTTAACCATATAAAAGCCTGCTATGATGGGGTTCTTAGTGTATCAGTAGATTGATGATGAGCAAGAAAGAACAAAAAGTATTGTCGCCTTCGTTACAGATCGCCAAAATGCGCGACTTGGGTAATAAGGTGGTTGCGATAGCCCAAGAGGCTGGTGAGGGTGTGCTGCAATACTACAATAATACCGATTTATCCGTTAGGTTAAAAAATGATGGTTCCCCTGTTACCGAA
>CBDUPS010000173.1:0-4353 GCA_965369155.1 uncultured Spongiibacteraceae bacterium | reverse complement strand
GCTGGAAAAGATATCCCCATAGGGAAGCGGGTGTGTGAATCACCACCAGTACCTACGGTATCAGGCAACAACATACGGTTTAACCAGCTATGAATAATACCGTCACCGGGGCGCAACGAAACACCACCGCGGTTCATAATAAAATCAGGCAGTGAATGTTGCGTATCGATATCTACAGGCTTAGGGTAAGCCGCGGTATGACAAAAAGACTGCAACGTTAAATCGGCGGCAAAACCTAAACAGGCTAAATCTTTTAGCTCATCACGGGTCATGGGGCCGGTGGTATCTTGCGAGCCAACGGTAGTCATTTTAGGTTCGCAATACGTGCCGGGGCGAATACCTTCAACACCACAGGCTTTACCTACCATTTTTTGCGCTAAGGTATAACCTTTATCGCTGTCGGCGGGCTGCTCTGGTTTGCGGAATAAAGTAGAAGGGGGTAAGCCTAAGGATTCACGAGCACGGGCAGTTAAGCCACGACCAATAATTAAGTTAATGCGGCCGTCGGCTTGTACTTCGTCTAAAAGCACATCCGATTTTAAGGTAAACTCAGATAATACTTCGCCATCTTCCGATAAAATTTTGCCGTCGTAAGGGCGAATCTCAACCACATCACCCATCGATAATTTATCAACCGGGGCTTCAAAAACTAAGGCACCTGAATCTTCCATAGTGTTGTAAAAAATGGGGGCGACTTTACTACCAATACAAATAGCACCCGAGCGTTTGTTAGGTACGCCTTCAATATCTTCACCAAAATACCAAAGTACCGAGTTAGTAGCAGACTTACGCGAAGACCCCGTACCCACCACATCACCAACAAAAGCAACAGGATTACCTTTGGCTTTAAGCTCTTTAATTAGAGTCATCGGCCCTACGGCACCAGGCTCATCCGGGGTAATGCCATCACGAGCCATTTTAAACATGGCTCGTGCGTGTAAAGGAATATCAGGACGGCTCCATGCATCAGGGGCAGGAGACAAATCATCGGTGTTGGTTTCGCCGGTAACTTTAAAAACAGTAACCTTTATAGACTCAGGCACAGAATCATTCGTGGTAAACCATTCGGCATCAGCCCAGCTTTGTATAACGCTTTCGGCGTGTTTGTTGCCAGCTTTGGCTTTTTCTTCTACATCATGAAACAAATCAAACACTAGTAAGGTTTTTTTCAATTGCGTAGCAGCTAGCTCGGCTAACTCAGCATCATCTAAAAGCCCAACCAACGTAGCGATGTTATAACCGCCTAACATAGTGCCAAGTAGTTTCACGGCATGTTGTTTATCAATAAGAGGAGAGGTAGCCTCGCCCTTACTAATGGCTGATAAAAATCCAGCTTTTACATAAGCGGCTTCATCAACACCTGGGGGTACGCGATTAGTAATAAGCTCTAATAAAAAGGCGTCTTCTCCTGCAGGTGGGTTTTTTAATAGTTCAACTAAATCGGCCACTTGCTCGGCGTTTAATGGAACGGGTGGGATATCTTGTGAGGCGCGTTCGGCAGCATGTTTGCGATATGCTTCAAGCACGGTAGTCTCCTTGGTGTTAACCCTTAAAAGGGTAGATTGAAATTGGCAAAGGTTGAGGTTACGTTCTCTTGAATGCCAACGCTAAAAAATAGAGCGCCATTATACGCAAAAGCGTCGCGCAAGTTAAGAAGAGGATGAAATAGTACGCTTTGAAAATATAAAGGTGAAAACGGTTGTGGCTTACCGGTGGGCTTTTTACAATGTCGGCAATATACGCATTAGGCTGTAGAGATGTTTGAGTTAGAGGCAAAAATAAAAACCCCTTGTATTGGTGTGTGCTCCACAGGCATTGGCGATAGCGTCTGCCGTGGTTGTAAACGATTTGCCCATGAGGTAATTGATTGGAATAGCTACAACCAAAGGCAAAAAAAAATCATCGATCAGCGCTTAGAGCGTTTTTTAACCATCGTCACCCAAAGCAAGGTACGAATTATTGATGATGAGTTATTGCGTTGGCAAATAGAAACCCAGCAGATACGGGTAGTGCCTTATCGTAATAGTTATAACTGGTTGTTTGAGTTGCTTAGGGCGGGGGCAGGGCAAATTAGCAATCCCTTAGAGTTTGGTTTTGAAGTGCTCCCCGAGTTTAAAGACAGCACATTAAGTGAAATAAAAAACATGATAGAACAAGAATTTTATCTTTTATCTGAAGCCCATTATCAGCGTTATTTCTCGCTGCCTAAAAAGCCGGAGCAATAAATTAATGTTATCTAAAGCTGCAATTTCCCGCTTAACGGTAGATGAGTTTTTATATTGCCCAACCCCAGATGCTTGGATAGAAAAAGCATTAAAAAATGAAGCTATATTGCTGATAGATCATGCAAACTGTGAGAAAAAAGCCGCAGCAACCGCACTTAATTTAATGTCTCGGTATATTGATAGAAGCGAGTTATTACACAAGATGTCACGCTTAGCCCGAGAAGAACTGCGCCACTTTGAGCAAGTGTTTGCTTTAATGCAAAAGCGCGGTATTGATTACGAATATATTGGTGCTGCCCGTTACGCCTCTGGTTTGCGTAAGGTTTGCCGAACAGTAGAACCCAAGCGTTTAATTGATACCCTAATTATTGGTGCCTATATAGAAGCCCGCTCCTGCGAACGGTTTTGTAAATTAGCCCCTCATTTAGACGACGAGCTTAAAAGCTTTTACCAATCGCTGTTTAAATCTGAAGAACGGCACTTTCACGATTACCTCACCCTTGCACAGCTTTATAGCGAAGAACCAATACAAGACCGTATTGTGTTGATAGGCCAAAAAGAGCAAGAGTTAATCGAAACCCCCGATGACGAGTTTCGTTTTCATAGTGGAGTGTAGGCTTTAATCCTTCGACGCTATTAACCCTACACCCTTCGACTCTTCGCTATGCGAAGGCTCAGGGCGAACGGGTTAAAACCGAGTCACTTATCCTAAACCATTCGTAATCCGTTCGCCCTGAGCTTGTCGAAGGGTGGTGTGTGGATGCGCAGTAATCAAAAAAATTACCCTCGTTCGCCCTGAGCTCCGTCGAAGGGTGATGTTCGGGATGAACGGTTACTTTTTTATGCTCCTTAACTTTCATCAGAATACAATAGCTCTTTAAAAAGGTTCTTACTAAAGTGGGCGTGATTTTTAGCAACAATCATGTGCTATGCTTGCTTTATATTTATCACCGGCTTAATTAAAAAAATAAAAAGGGAGCATTCATGGCTCATTCACCAGCAACTATCAATACTGTTATCACCAACAACCTACTCACCCTTGAAGGCACCTACGACCCGTTAGCAACCTCTATTACGCTAGAGATTTTTGACTCAAGCACCAATAGTATTTTTACCAGTAGCAGTGATGTTGATAGTGGCTGGACGCTAAATGCAGGCACTTGGCAGTTAGATGTATCGGCACTTTCTTTAAGTGATGGTAACTACGATGTAGTGCTCACCAGCATAGATGCAGCACTAGATACCGAAGTGGTTAATGAGGCAGGAGCAGAGATAATGATAGATACTGTTGCTCCTACGGTAACGATTGATACCTCTGTAGGAGATGCTGCGGATGGATACATCAACGCTACAGAAATAAATAATCCTTTGCTTCTTTCAGGTACAGCCACTGGTGTGGAAGACGGCCAAACAGTTACGATCACCATTACTGATAGTAATGATGTCACTGTAACGGAAACGGTAGAGGTTAATGCTGGTGTGTGGCAATTAGAGCAGTATAACTATACCGAAACTTTAATTAACACCACTACAGTGGATAATAAAAGGAATGCAGCCATAACATCTTTAAATGATGGGGGCTTTGTGGTGACGTGGACGAGTGGTTACCAAGATGGTGATGACTCTGGTATCTATGCCCAGCGTTATGATGAGTTTAGCAATACTGTAGGAAGTGAAACCTTAATTAATACTACTATAGTGAACAATCAACGTGTTCCTGCGATTACAGGTTTAAGTGATGGGGGCTTTGTAGTGACTTGGGAGAGTTTTAGGCAAAGTGGTGATAGCTATTATGATATTTATGCCCAACGTTATGATGCATTCAGTAATCCTGTGGGTAGTGAGACCTTAATTAATACCACGATAGAAAGCCAACAAATTCACTCTACTATAACGGCTTTAAGCGATGGGGGCTTTGTAGTGGCATGGACGAGCTTTGATGGGTCTGGTGATTGGTATGACATTTATTTTCAGCGTTATGATGCCAGCAGTAGCCCTGTGGGTAATGAAACTTTAATTAATTCCACTACGGTAGACTACCAACAGCGTCCAGCGATTACAGGTTTAAGTGATGGGGGCTTTGTAGTCGCTTGGCAGAGTGATGAGCAAGAGGGAGATGGTCTTGGTA
>CBDUPS010000172.1:0-4405 GCA_965369155.1 uncultured Spongiibacteraceae bacterium | reverse complement strand
GGGAAATAGAAATAACCTCAGCGGTAATATTAAAATCTAAAAGTTTTGTCTCAAGCAGTTTTGCCATCATTTCTAAGGATTCTGGGGAATAGCCTTTGCTGTCATCTTTCTCAACGGTGTTAAGTAAATCAAACGATGGCATTTCACCTACTGCGGTCGCCTCAAACAACTTAGTTTGTTTAGAGGGCGACGGCTTTTTAGTGGGCGGTTTTATTTCTGGCGCTTTTATTTTAGAGGCCGGCTCTGCAGTGGCATCTTTATTTTTATCCAAACCAAATACCTGCCCTAACATACCTTTTTTCTCGGCTAAGTCCTCTGTTGCCGCTTGCGGTGCTTGGGGGGTTAAATTGCGTTTGATGATGGCCGTTTTTGCTGCCTCTTCTTCTTTTTTCTTTTGCTCTTGTGCCTGCTCTTGTGCACGTAACTGTTTTTGCTCTTTACGCTGAGCTAGCCATTCACGACACTTATGGGTTTGGCGCAACACAAAAGCACCAATATCATCCATCAGCTTCATCCACGATAAATCGGTAAAAATAGTCATACCAAACAAAAATACGGATAACAAAAGAATACGCGAGCCCACTAAGCCTAAAACACTAAAGCTGGTAGTGGAGACGGTTTGCCCTAACCAACCACCGTTACCTGAAGGTAGCATCGCACTGGCAGAACCTGCATAAAATGCAATAAGGCCTGTACTACCGACCATTACCAAAATAAAACCTAGAACGCGACCGGCAATTAAAAGAGGGTTAGGTTTTTGCCCAATAGAGCGATGACGAAAAACAAGATACGCACGGTAAAGCAACATCAATGGCAGTAAATACGCAAGGTGTCCAAAAAGGGAGAAAAACACATCGGCAACCCAAGCCCCAGCTTTACCCCCGGCATTGGCAATCGCCCCACCATCTCCTGTGGTTGACCAACCCGGATCACCGGCACTATAGGTAACCAAGGCAATAACAAAAAACAAACATAATGCAGTTAAACCAATTAATGAACCCTCAACTAAACGCTGAGAGATGCTATCGCTTGGGGATTTTTGTACCACGGCATCAGTTGCTTTACTCAAAACGAATAACCCTTATCTTTTTTATTGTTTATCACTGTTGTGCGCTTATAGAATTGCCGTCAATCATAACATGAGAGCCTTCTTTCAAGGTAAAAAATAGCATAGACCCTTTATCCTAACAGGTGGCTGGCTTATCATAGCCACTGCAATTTTTGTCATTTTACTGTTAAGGCTATCTCATGAGTGAAGTACAGCATCATCCGTTAATTATATTAGGTTCGGGGCCTGCGGGTTATACCGCAGCCATTTATGCGGCAAGAGCCAACTTGTCCCCTGTTTTAATTACAGGCATGCAGCAAGGTGGGCAGTTAACCACTACCACTGAAGTAGAAAACTGGCCCGGTGGCCATGCCGAATTACAAGGCCCAGAGCTCATGCAAAACATGCTTGAGCATACAGAGCGCTTTGATTCAAAAGTTATCTTTGATCATATCGACTCGGTTGACCTACAAAACCGCCCTTTTACCTTAACCGGTACCTCCTCTTATACCTGTGATGCGTTAATTATTGCCACGGGTGCCTCGGCGCAATATTTAGGCTTACCCTCAGAAGAAGCCTTTATCGGTAAAGGTGTAAGTGCCTGTGCAACCTGTGATGGTTTTTTCTATCGCAATAAAAAGGTTGCTGTTATTGGTGGCGGCAACACAGCTGTTGAAGAAGCGCTTTATTTATCTAATATCGCCAGTGAAGTGGTTTTAGTTCACCGCCGTGATTCTTTGCGTTCAGAAAAAATACTGCAAGATCGCCTATTAGAAAAAGCCAAAAACGGCAATGTAACCCTTTTATGGAATAACACCCTTGATGAAGTATTAGGTGATGACGCTGGCGTTACGGGTATGCGAGTAAAAAGTACCGAAGATGGTAGCACTCAAGATATCGACCTAGCAGGTGTATTTATCGCCATTGGCCATAAACCTAATACAGATATTTTTGCAGGCCAATTAGATATGGAAGGCGGCTACATCAAAGTACAAAGTGGCTTATCGGGTAATGCTACAGCCACCAGCATCGACGGCGTATTTGCGGCAGGTGATGTGGCTGATCATATTTATCGGCAGGCTGTCACATCGGCAGGCTCAGGTTGTATGGCGGCACTTGATGCGGAGCGTTACTTAGATTCTAAGTCTTAAGATAGTCCTCTAACCATTTAATTACAAAGGGGAATATATTAGCGGATGGATACTATCTTTATTCCTGTTCATCAGCAGCTATTCCCCGAGGTTAGTAGCGCACTGGATGACCCTAATGGGTTATTAATAGCCGGAGGAGAGCTTTCTCCGGTTTATCTGGTTAATGCTTATATCAATGGTATTTTCCCTTGGTACTCTGAAGAGCCTATTCTTTGGTGGTCACCTGACCCCAGAATGGTTATCTTCCCTGGGCAATTACATATTAGCCACAGTTTAAGAAAACACCTTAACAAACTCCCTTTTAGCTTTTCCACCGACACCGTTTTTACTGAGATATTACAACACTGCTCTAGGCCTAATGATCCCAATGGCCAATGGCTTATCCCCGAAATGCAGCAAGCCTATTATCAAATGCATCAACTTGGCTTTGCTCATTCTATTGAGGTATGGCAAGAGTCAAAACTTGTGGGCGGGCTGTATGGATTAGCCATTGGAGGAGTATTTTTTGCCGAATCAATGTTTAGCCTAACCACCAATGCATCAAAAGCCGCTTTAGTTTTATTACAGCAACAATGCTTAGATTTAGGCTATCAAGTCATTGACTGCCAAGTTGAAAGTGCTCATTTAATCAGTATGGGGGCTGTAAATATCGAACGGCCACATTTTTCTGATTTGCTAAATAATGCAATACCCAAAACAAACAAAGGAATTACCTGTGGACCTTGGGCTCCTTTACCTGATTTAAAAAAAGCGCTACAACACAAACATGAATAAACTCCGCTTTTTATTAACCTCCCCTCACCCTTGCAGCTACTTTGACGATAGAGAAGCAGCAACCGTTTTTGTTGACCCTGATATTATTGTTAGTAGCGAAGATTATAGCGCCCTTTCTCTTTATGGTTTTCGTCGCAGTGGTGACTATTACTATCGCCCTGAATGCTCAAACTGTAGTGCTTGTATTCCAACGCGTATAGCGGTTGATCAATTTGTTTTAACTCGCAGCCAAAAGCGCATAAAAAAACGTAATGAGGATTTAGTTGTTTTATTAGAAAAGGATATTGAGAACGATGAATGCTACGCCCTTTATGAGGCATACATCAATGCTCGGCATAAAGATGGTGATATGTACCCCCCTAGCTATAAACAGTACACACAGTTTTTAGGTAAGCAAACCGATGACAGCCGCTATGCGTTTTTTCGTGACGGGCAAGATACATTAATCGCCGTTGCTGTTATTGATTTTTTAGCCGAAGGTTTATCTGCGGTTTATACCTTTTATGATCCAACCGAAAGCCAACGTAGCTTAGGTACTTTTGCGATTCTTTGGCAAATTGAATGTGCCTTAGCACAGCAACGTCCCTATTTATATCTGGGCTATTGGATCGACCAACACCCTAAAATGCACTACAAAGTAGGTTTCTCTGCTATAGAGGTTCTTACCTCTAATGGATGGCAAAAAAAAGAATAATGCAAAACTCACTTGCATCATTCTGTATTTCATGGAAAATGACGACCTTCTTAATGAAGATATCACTTTTTTATAATTTTTCGGAGCATCAATGGCAAAAGAAGACCAGATAGAAATGGAAGGTGAAGTGATTGATACACTTCCCAATACCACTTTCAAAGTAGAGTTAGAAAACGGACACGTTGTTACTGCTCATATTTCAGGAAAAATGCGCAAAAACTATATTCGCATATTAACTGGAGATAAAGTTCGTGTTGAACTCACGCCTTACGACCTAACCAAAGGCCGTATTACTTACAGAGAAAGATAACAGTCGCTTTAGGTAATTCTGTTTACAGCAGCTATCTACCTACTCATTAATGCCCCGAGTATTAATCCGTTTGTGTGTCACAAAATTATCGTATTTTTTTATTTGCTATAAATTAAAGGTGTTTACCAAAAGCACCTTTAATTATTAACGGCGCCTGCGTAGCAGCTTTAGTAAAAATCGCCCAAACCTATGGCGACTTAATGCTTTTAGCAATCCAGCGGATAAATGAAACTTTTCTCCACCCCCTGCAAAACCTTTACCTAATTGCATCCACGATGATTTTGTATAGGCGATTTGCTGATCAGGATAAACACTGCGGTGCCCAATAATAAGGTAAGCCGCGATACAGGCACCACTCACATAGACAGTACCCACCGGCGCACCAAACAACTCTACGCCCAATAGAATGGCTGCAATCGGTGTATTCG
>CBDUPS010000171.1:0-4419 GCA_965369155.1 uncultured Spongiibacteraceae bacterium | reverse complement strand
ACCCAGCAAGAATTAATAGCCAGCCACCATTTATATGCCGATGGCATGACGACGCTACTGGATCAAATACACTTCCCTGAAAACGCTACGGCTATTGAAGTAGGGCCGGGTAAAGGTGAGTACTTGCCCGAACTATCCAAGCGTTTCTCTCAGGTAACCGCATTAGATAATGCCGAAGAAATGCTGAACGAAGCACAGCAGCTTGCCAAAAAACAACAGTTATCAAATGTGTCATTTTATCATGGGGAAACTCAAGACTTATTAGCCTCTAACACCAAGGTAGACTGTATTGTTAGCAATATGGTGATGCACCATTTACCCTCCCCCGCTAACTTACTGCAACATGCCGCCGGTCTTTTAAAAAGTAAGGGGCATTTGTTAATTAGTGATTTATGCCAGCATAACCAAGATTGGGTAAAGAAAGCCTGTGGTGATTTTTGGTTAGGCTTTAACCCCGCACAAATAACTGACTGGGCACACAGAGCAAAATTATCTGAAGGTGAAAGCCTGTATCTTGCCCAGCGCAATGGATTTCAAATTCAAGTTCGACATTTTTTTAAACCCCATTAATTTTAGTATTTTTTATTTAAGGAAACGCTTATGAGCCAATACTCTCTTTTTACATCAGAATCTGTATCCGAAGGCCACCCCGATAAAATGGCTGACCAAATATCAGATGCCATCTTAGATGCTATGTTAAAGCAAGACCCTAACTCTCGCGTTGCGGTAGAGACTTTGGTAAAAACCGGTTTGGTATTAGTCGCCGGTGAAGTACGCACCAATGCTGTCGTGCCTTTTGAAGAGTTAATTAGAAAGGTGGTTAACGATATTGGTTACAACCATTCAGACAAAGGCTTTGACGGCAATACTTGTTCGGTAATGAATGCCATTGGCGCACAAAGCCAAGATATCGCTATGGGTGTTGATGAAGGTGATAAAGGTGAGTTAGGCGCTGGGGATCAAGGCTTAATGTTTGGTTATGCCACCAACGAAACCGAAACCTTAATGCCTGCACCGTTATTTTACTCTCATCGTTTAGTTGAAAAACAAGCGGAATTACGTAAAAGCGGTAAGCTTAATTGGCTGCGCCCTGATGCCAAATCTCAGGTGACACTACGTTACGGTGCTGATGGCACACCTATTGCAGTTGATGCCGTGGTGCTATCAACCCAACATAATGAAACAGTAACGCTGGCTCAATTAAGAGAAGCGGTTATGGAGGAAATCATTAAACCTATATTACCTAGCAAATGGTTACACGCTGACACACAGTTTCATATTAACCCAACGGGTAACTTTGTTATTGGTGGGCCTATGGGTGACTGCGGCTTAACAGGCCGTAAAATCATTGTTGATACTTACGGTGGTATGGCACGTCATGGTGGCGGTGCGTTCTCAGGTAAAGACCCTTCAAAAGTAGATCGCTCAGCCGCTTATGCTGTGCGTTATGTTGCTAAAAATATTGTGGCTGCAGGCTTAGCTGATCGCTGCGAGATTCAGGTGTCTTATGCCATTGGTGTAGCGGCTCCTACCTCTATCAGTATTAATACATTTGGCACAGGGAAAGTTAGTGATGAGACCATCTCAGCATTAGTACGGGAGCACTTTGATCTACGCGCTGGCGGGCTGGTTGATATGCTTGACTTAAAACGTCCTATTTATCAAACCACGGCTGCCTATGGCCACTTTGGACGTGAAGCTAAAAATGGAGAGTTCCCTTGGGAGAAAACCGATAAAGTCGATTTGTTAAAAGCGGCTCTTTAATCAACATAAGCAATATAAGACACAAAAATATCAATACATAAACTTAGGAAAAATTATGACTACCGATTACAAAGTTGCCGACATTAGTTTGGCTCGCTGGGGACGCCAAGAAATTGAAATCGCCGAAACCGAAATGCCGGCATTAATGGCTTTACGTAACAAATACAGCAAAGAGCAGCCATTAAAGGGCGCCAAAATTCTAGGCTGTATTCACATGACAATTCAAACAGCCGTTTTGATTGAAACCCTAGTTGCTTTAGGTGCAGAGGTGCGTTGGTCTTCATGTAATATCTTTTCAACACAAGATCATGCGGCGGCGGCAATTGCTGCTAGTGGTGTTCCCGTTTTTGCTTGGAAAGGCGAAACTGAAGAAGAATATGAATGGTGTATCGAACAAACTATTTTAAAAGATGGCAAGCCTTGGGATGCCAACATGGTATTAGATGATGGTGGCGACTTAACCCAGATCCTGCATGATAAGTACCCTTCTGTTTTAGAGAATGTTCATGGTATTACCGAAGAAACCACCACAGGCGTACATCGTCTACAAAAAATGTTAGAAGAAGGTACGCTAAAAGTGCCTGCTATTAACGTTAATGATTCGGTAACAAAATCTAAAAATGACAACAAGTATGGCTGTCGCCACAGTTTAAATGATGCCATTAAGCGTGGAACCGACCATTTGCTTGCTGGGAAAAAAGCACTATTAATTGGTTATGGTGATGTGGGCAAAGGTTCTGCTCAATCGTTGCGTCAAGAAGGCATGATTGTTCGCGTTACAGAGATCGATCCAATTTGTGCGATGCAGGCTTGTATGGATGGCTTTGAAGTGGTGTCACCTTACATCGATGGCATTAACAGCGGTGATGCATCTGGTATTAATACCGCATTACTTAGCACTATCGACTTAGTAGTAACCACCACAGGTAATGTGGATGTGTGTGATAAATATATGTTAGCCGCGCTAAAGCCTAATGCGGTAGTTTGTAACATTGGCCACTTTGATAATGAAATTAACACTCCTTGGATGCGTGAAACATGGGAATGGGAAGAAATTAAACCACAGGTTCATAAAATTTGGCGCAATAAAGAAGAAGGGGATTTTATTTTATTATTATCCGAAGGCCGCTTAGTAAACTTAGGCAACGCTACAGGTCACCCTTCGCGCATTATGGACGGCTCTTTCTCTAACCAAGTATTAGCGCAAATGTATTTGTATGACCAAGGCTATGCTAACCACTCTGATGCCGTTAAAGCTAAAATGTTACGCCTTGAAGTATTGCCGAAGCATTTAGATGAAGAAGTTGCCGCTGACATGGTTGCCGGATTTGGTGGTGTGTTAACCAAGCTTACTCAAGAGCAAGCCGATTATATTGGTGTGCCAGTTAACGGCCCATTTAAAACCGATAGCTATAAATACTAAATAGTAGCGTTTATCTCCGGCAATTCACTTTATTTAAAAGTGAGTTGCTGGGGTTTTATTTAAGTAATGATGGGTAAGATAAAGTACAGATCATGAGCAAACAACATATTAGTTTTGAATTTTTCCCTCCAAAAACCGATGTAGGTCATGAAAAGCTACAAACTGTTTGGAGTGAGCTGGCCAAAGTTGACCCAAGCTTTTTCTCGGTAACTTATGGCGCCGGTGGCTCTACACGCGATAATACAAAAAATATTGTAACGGCTATTAATCAAGAAGGATTAGCCGTCGCACCACATTTATCTTTTGGTGGTGACGATGCCAATAGCGTTGAAGAGCTCATACAGTATTACAAATCTATTGGTATTAAACGTATTGTTGCCTTACGCGGCGATTTACCCTCAGGTATTGGTGATACACGGCAATTAGTTTATGCCAATGAGCTAGTAGAATTTATTCGAGAAAAAACCGGTGACCACTTTCATTTAGAAGTAGCGGCTTATCCCGAAATTCACCCAGAAGCGACTAGCTACGCAACGGATGTTCAGTTTTTAAAAAATAAATTTAGTGCCGGTGCCAATAGTGCTATTACTCAGTACTTTTTTAATACTGATGCATGGTTTTGGTTTAAAGATGCCTGCGATAAAGCCTGTATTACTCAACCCATTTACCCAGGCATTATGCCCATTACTAACTTCACTAACCTCAAACGTTTTTCAGCAAATTGTGGAGCCGAAATACCTCGTTGGTTAAGTAAAAAAGTTGATAGTTATGGCGATGATAGCGAAAGTATAAAAGCCTATGGCATCGAGGTTATTACTAAGCTTTGCGAAACACTATTAGAGCAAGGTGTCCCGGGCTTACATTTTTATACCATGAACCAAGTAGAACCAACGCTTAGTATCTTAAAGAACCTTAATCGAGCTTAATTAAGAAACTACTATGCGTACTATTCGCCTCTATCATCCCAAGCTTAGCTCCACACTGGTGGGGCAATCTATTGAGCTTAATAAAGAGCAAACTCACCACGCAGTTACCGTATTACGAGTAAAAAAGGGGCAAGCTGTTACCCTATTTGATGGCCAAAGTTATGAGTTTTTAACCACTGTACTGTTAGTTGAAAAAAGACGTATTGTTGTTGAGATTAATGATTTTAAGCACTGCCCCGCTACCGATCTTCTAATTCACTTAGGTATTGCTGTAAGTAAAGGTGAGCGAATGGACTGGGTGATACA
>CBDUPS010000170.1:0-4469 GCA_965369155.1 uncultured Spongiibacteraceae bacterium | reverse complement strand
ACCAAAGCCGCCAAGAAAAAAGCATAAAAGAAAAGCAGGTAGAATTTTTTTATCACTCATAGGTAAATCCTTTTTTAGTATTATTTTTTAAAAATCGACTATAGCATAAAAATAAAAAAGTGATAAATTAACCGCCTTTAAATTTTATGGTGTTGGTAAAGGTTTGTGCTATTAACGGTTTTATTTTTTCCCGCTGGTCGCCTTGTAACTCAATAATACTATTTTTTATTGAGCCTCCAACGCCACAAAAGGTTTTTAACTTTTTAGCAAAGTCTTTTAACTCGGTGTCAACTAACGGTACACCTTCAATAAGTGTCACTCCAGCGCCTTTGCGACCTTTAGTTTCGCGGCTTAGATAAATGGTTGCATTTTTATCTGTAGGTTGGGTTGGACTTTTTTTACAAATGCATTGGGCTTTTGCACGTTGGCACTGTGGGCAATGTTTACCTTGTTGTGTTGAGTAAACAAGCTGGGAGTTCTTGTTCATATAAATTTCTCAAATGATAAATTAAACGAAAAACTTACATCATAGTAGCATCACGTTTTGATTGTTTAAACTGTAAGGCCGCTAGATCTTTATAAAGCGGGGAACTGAGCAGTAGCTCTTGGTGAGTGCCAATACTATTAATTTGGCCATTCTCAATAACGGCTATTTTATCTGCATGTAAAATAGTGGAGAAACGGTGAGCAATAATCAGTGTGGTGCGATTTTGCATAACAGTTTCTAATGCTTTTTGTACATGTTCTTCACTCTGGGCATCTAGGGCACTGGTTGCTTCATCTAATAATAATATTTTTGGGTTTTTTAAAATAGCACGGGCAATAGCAATACGTTGACGTTGACCACCGGATAAACGCACGCCTTGTTCGCCTAGTTCACTTTTATAACCGTTAGGTAACTTCTCAATAAACTCATGGGCGTGGGCGGCTTTTGCTGCGGCAATTACCTCATCGTCAGTAGCGTTGGGTTTCCCGTAACGAATATTGTAGGCAACATCATTGGTAAATAATGCAGGTTGTTGTGGTACTAATGCCATATGTTTACGCAGATCGACAGGGTTCATGTTTTTGACATTAATGCCATTTAATAAAATCTCACCTGCCTGTGGATCATAAAATCGTTGTAGTAATTCAAAGATAGTCGACTTCCCAGCACCTGATGGACCAACAAGAGCAACACATTCACCTTTATTAATAGAAAGGGATAAGTTTTTTATAGCGGGCTCATCAGGACGAGAAGGGTAACTAAAAGACACGTTATTAAGGATAATTTCCCCAGCAGTATTATCTTCTTGTGCCTGCTCTTGAGGTAAATGATCAATATTGTTGTTTTTAGGTGGCGTAATTAAACTTTCGACATTAATTAATTCCATTAATCTATCGGTAGCACCAGCGGCTCGTTGCAGTTCACCATACACTTCAGAAATAGTAGCAACAGAGGTGGCGATCATAATGGCGTAAAATAAAAACGCACCTAATTCACCCCCAGACATTTGCCCTGATAAAACATCATGACCACCAGTCCACAGCATTCCGGCAATAGCACCAAACACCAGCAGAATAACAATGGCCATTAAAATAGCTCGTTGTTGAACTCTTTTTTTAGCGATAGTAAATGCTTTTTCAACTTCACCACTAAAGGCAATAATTTCTTCATCTTCTCGATGGTAGCTTTGTACCGTTTTTATATGCTGAATAATTTCCCCGGCATAGGTTCCCACATCAGCAATACTGTCTTGGCTTCTTCTGGCAAGTACTCTCACTTTACGGCCATATAAAATAATAGGTAGTAATACTAAAGGTACACAAAATAAAACAATAAGAGTGAGTTTCCAGTTGGTAAATAACAGCATAAGTAATGCACCAACAAACATTAATGCGCTACGCAAAGCCATAGAAAATGATGAGCCGATTATGGTTTGTAATAACGTGGTATCTGTTGTTAAGCGCGACATAATTTCGCCGCTACGATTAACCTCAAAGTAACTGGGATGTAATGTTAATAGATGGTCAAACACTTTTTTTCTTATATCTGAACTAACACGCTCCCCAAGCCAAGACACCAAATAGAAACGAATAAATGTACCTAATGACATGAGAGTAACCAACACAATAAGTATTAAAACTGCTTGGTTTAATTGTTGGGTTGATTGGCTAGCAAAACCTTGATCAATAACTAGGCGTACACCTTGGCCGATGGATAACGTAATACCTGCGGTAAAAACTAAGGCAATACCGGCACCAAGTAATGTTTTTTTATAGGGAAGTAAAAATTGTTTTAAGGCTTTAAGGGTAGAGAGTTTTTTTATAGGGTTTTCCGATTTCATTAAGAGATAATCTTTTTTAGTACTTAAACAAGTAGTGTTTTAGCGGAGAAAACAGCCCTGCAGAAAACAGCCCTGCAATTTTTTTATGTTGATTAAATAAATAGGCCGGGAGATAAAAACACGCCGCCGACAATAAGAGGCACAGCAAGAAAGCTCATTAAAAATGGTCTTTTGGCTACATCCCAATGAATAATCCAAAAAGCAAGCGAGGCGAAGGGTATAAATAAATACCCTAAACCCCACCAAATAGAGGTTTGAAATGCACGAATAATTAATACAAATCCATAAAAAAAACTCAGCATAAAGCCTGCTAAAATTAAAATAATTCCAAGAATATCCATAGACGCTCCTTTTTATTTAAATTTAGGTGCAAGCTCAAAAGAAAGTCCCGCGGTATCTTTTTCTGATAAAGAAGGGCTTTGTTGTTTAACTAAAGGCCAGTCAATATTAATAGTAGGGTCATCCCACTTTAACGAGACTTCGGCTTTTGGATTGTAGGTGTCAGTGCATTTATATAAAAACTCAGCAGACTCACTGGTTACATAGAAACCGTGGGCAAATCCTTCAGGCACCCAAAGCATACGGTGGTTTGTTTCTGATAATAAAACCCCCACCCATTTTCCAAAGGTGGCAGAGCTCTGGCGTAAATCGACGGCCACATCAAAAACCTCACCTTGAGTGACACGCACTAATTTCCCCTGCGTATTTTCAGTTTGGTAGTGTAGGCCGCGAAGAATACCTTGTTTTGATTTGCTGTGATTGTCTTGAATAAAATTACAATTAAGTCCTGCATCAGCAAAGGTTTTTTGACTCCAACTTTCCATAAAAAAACCACGGTCATCACCAAAAACTTTAGGTTCAATAATAACAACGTCATCAATAGCGGTTGGAATAAATTTCATGGTTGTCTCTTTAGTTTTTATAGTTGATTAATTAGTGCCGTCAAAAAAAGCGTTATTAAGAATGTTTTCTAAATAAACACCATAGCCACTTTTCTTTAAGGGGGCGGCAAGTTCTAGTAATTGCTCTGCAGTAATAAAGCCTTGTCGATAGGCTATTTCTTCTGGGCAAGCAATTTTTAATCCTTGGCGTTTTTCTACAACACGAATAAAGTTAGCGGCATCTAATAATGAGTCATGTGTGCCGGTATCAAGCCAAGCGGTACCACGACTTAATACTTCTACTTTTAATCTTTTTTGTTGTAAATAAACTTTGTTAATGTCGGTTATTTCTAACTCACCCCGAGGAGAGGGTTTTATTTGCTTGGCAATATCACACACGGTGTTGTCGTAGTAATACAGGCCGGTTACCGCATAGCGAGATTTTGGATTCGCCGGCTTTTCTTCGATATCGATTGCTGTTCCTTCTTTATCAAAGGCAACAACGCCATAACGTTCAGGATCTTGAACGTAATAAGCAAAAACAGTGGCACCATCACTTCGAGAAGTTGCTGAGGCGAGCTTTTTACGCATATGCTCAGCGTAAAAAATGTTATCCCCTAAAATTAAACTAGATGGTGAGTTATTAATAAACTCTTCACCAATAATAAAAGCCTGTGCTAAACCTTCGGGTTCAGGTTGAATGGCATACTGAATATTCATGCCCCACTGTGAGCCATCTTGTAGCAGATGCTGAAATGCTTCTTGGTCACGGGGGGTGGTGATAATAAGAATATCACGGATCCCAGCCAGCATATGGGTGGCAAGGGGGTAGTAGATCATGGGTTTGTCATAAACCGGCATCATTTGCTTACTTACTGATGAGGTAAGAGGGTGTAAACGAGAGCCTGAGCCGCCTGCTAAAATGATGCCTTTATAGTTTTGTGTATTCATTATAAATTCTTTGATATTACCGTTTGGTTAATAAGAGCGCACATTATACGGGAAACCGCTGTAAATTCGAGACTTTGCAGTGAAATGCTTTTACCTTGTGGCCAGTGTTGTAGATTTTTTACCCTACACTCAGTAAAATTCGTCTTCTTTTTTCGCGGACTGCACGTTTCTGCGCAAACCATTTATTTATTAAGAGGTCTGCTGTGATACAGCTTAACCAGACATCAGCAGCCGTTGATCCATTTGCTTTTACCGAGGCAATGGATACCACTGATACCCAAACTGAGAAAAAGCCTGCTAGATCTTTGCG
>CBDUPS010000169.1:0-4510 GCA_965369155.1 uncultured Spongiibacteraceae bacterium | reverse complement strand
GTTAGTGTTTTTAGCGGGGTACTTAATTGTCATCTCATAGTACTTTTAGAGCCCCGTGCGATCAGTGACACTAGCAAAGAGGGGTTAATACTAACGGTTTATTAAACACAGAAAATGTATTGCCGGTAATGCGTTTTTAATGAGAGATGCGCTCATGCTCTAGGGCTGTTACGGCATCAAACACATCCGCAATAGAGGCAACGGTTTTATCAGGGACTGTGCCTTCGTAATCCCAAGGGGTTTGGTTAGGGTTAACCCACACCGTACTAAAGCCTTGTTGTTGTGCGCCTAAAATATCATCATTAGGATGATCACCTACATGAATAATTTGCTCTCGGGGAGCTAAGTTTTTTTGTTCGGTGGCAACAAAATGCCCCGGATTAGGTTTATTGCTTCCGATACTTTCTGCTGAAAAATGAAAAGAGAATAGGTGATCAAGCCCCAACTTTTCTGTACACGCATTGCCGTTAGTGAGTGCGCCTAATATGTAGTTTTTCTTGAGTTTTTCTAGGGTTTCGATAGCCCCATCAAAATAGTCAACCTGATGCCGTGCCTCAATAAACACCTTAAAGGCATTATTAGCTATTTTATTGGCTTCAAAAACGGTAAAGCCCATATGCATTAAAATATCTTTGTAGCTTTCAATTCGCAGTTGCGATATTTGGTGAGATCGATGGCTATTTTGCAGCACAAATTGTTGGCGGTGTTGGGTGACTTCCTCAAGCGAGTAACGCTGGGTAAGAGCAGGGCAGTTCTCAGATAACCATTGATAAGTGGTTTGTTCAGCATGGCGTATTACAGGCTCTACCGGCCAAAGTGTATTATCTAAATCAAAGGTAATCACTTTAAAAAATGGCTCATTCATCACTGATCGCTCCCTTTTTTTTCTGTGCTCGTGGATGTGCTTTATCGTAAACCTTGGCTAAGTGCTGAAAGTCTAAATGAGTATAAACCTGTGTGGTTGAAATATTGGCATGACCTAGCAGCTCTTGTACAGCGCGTAAATCACCACTGGACTCTAATAGATGGCTAGCAAACGAGTGGCGTAACATATGCGGGTGAATTTTTTGCCCCATAGATTGTTGTTGTGATAGGGCTTTTAATCGAGCTTGAATGGTGCGGGGGTTAATACGTAATCCGCGGCCGCTAATAAATAATGCTTGCTCACTCGCGGCGGTTGTTTTTTCTTGGCGAACACTAAGCCAATGAGAAATAGCTTGTACCGCAATGCTTCCCACCGGAACGCTACGGGTTTTGTTACCTTTACCGGTAATGGTAACAATGCCATCGGTTAGGTCGACATCAATAATATTTAAGCTAATCAGCTCTGATAACCGTAAACCGGAGGAATAAAATAACTCGATAATGGCGCGATCTCTTACGTCAATCCACGCATCACCTTTTGTAGTTAAAAAGCCACCTACTTGATCGGTATCTAATGTTTTAGGGAGTTTTCGGGGAGACTTTGGCGCACTAACACCTAATGCTGGGTTGTGTGAGGCGAGTTTTTCTTTATTAAGCCAGTTAAATAATGAGCGGGTGGCGGATAATGCCCGCTGAATACTGGTGCCCGTTAGGCCGGTTCGATGCAGATAGGATACCCACTGACGAATAATATGAGGGGTGAGTTGCTCGGCACTGTTAATACTGTTTTTATCGGCAAATATTAATAGTTTTTCAAGATCACGCTGATAGTTACTGAGTGTGTGGGGAGATAAACGGCGCACATGGGATAAATAAGCAATAAATTGCTCAATATACTGCTGTAGAAACTGGCTAGACGTAATGTCTACAGGCACTACAGGTGTTTTGCTCATACTAACTCCCTAATAGTTTGTTAAAGCCCATTACAGGCTTTAACAAAGGGCTTTATTTAATGCACTCTAACTAGCGTAGCTCTCTGGTAATTAAACCGCTAGTGACCTCAGCAATATATTGTAAAAATAATGTTCCCATTCCAGAGGAGAATTTCTTTTCATCTTTACTACCTACAGCAAAAATACCTTTAACACCTTTTATCGATACGGGGATAGTTGCTGCTGACTTTATGTTTTTGTGTTTGGGAAATAAAAGTTTTATTTCACCATCTCGCAATGCACCACATAAAGGCTGTTGATTATTAAAAATACCCTGCAAGGCTTCTTGTTGCTGTGTTGTTGCGCACAATAAAGATTGGTGTGTTTTTTCATTATCTGCGGCAATTAATAAAGTGGTGGCATCGGCATCAAACAGTGATGCCATAGATTTCTCTAGGGTGGTCAGCAAGCCTTTTAAGTCGGAGGTTTTTAGTAATTCAAGAATAAGCTGGCGTGATTTTTCAAACAAAAGATCGTTGTCTTTTGCCGCATCTAGCATGTGACTAAAGCGCTGACGCATATCCATATTGCGCTCTCTTAAGACACTCACCTGACGTTCAACAAGGGATGTAGCGCCACCGGCACGATGGGGCAACTCTAACTGTACAAGTAAGTCGTCACGGTTATTAAAAAAACTTGGGTTTTCTTTTAAAAATAAAGCAACAGACTCGGTTGAAATATCATCGGTTAGGGTGTTTTTTAATTTACTCATAATGGCTCTTATTGTTATTTGTTATGGTGATTATAGTTGAATTTTACCGTCAAAAACGGTGCTTGCGGGCCCTGTCATTAATACGTGGGCAGAAGGCGACGTATTAAATGCCCGCTGTATAGTGAGTTGGCCTCCGGGTAATGTAACCACTACTTTTTCATCTAACAGACCTTGTTCTTGCCCCGCTACAACCGCAGCACAGGCACCGGTGCCACAGGCTAAAGTTTCCCCAGCACCCCGTTCAAATACCCGTAGTTTTATTTCGTTACGGTTAATAATTTGCATAAAGCCTACATTAACACGCTGTGGATACTGTGGGTGTTGTTCTATTTCGGGGCCTAAAATATCGACTGGAGCCTTAGTGATATCTTCAACTTGAATAACACAGTGAGGATTACCCATAGAAACACTGGCCACTGTTAAAGTGCCTTGCGATGTGTCTAGGGCATAAGTGGTTTGCTGGGTGTCGGCAATAAAAGGAATGTCGGCAGGCTTTAAAATAGGTGCACCCATATCAACGATAACCTGTTTGTTGGCTGTAACCGTCAGCTCAATAATGCCGGTTGCCACTTCAACACGAATCGTTTTTTTACCGGTTAGGCGTTGTTGTTGCACAAAGCGAGCAAAGCAACGGGCGCCATTACCGCATTGCTCTACTTCTTGTCCGTCACCATTAAAAATACGGTAGCGAAAATCATTCTCAGCGCTTGAGGGTGGCTCAACAATTAATACTTGGTCGCAACCGATACCAAAGCGCCGATCAGCTATTTTTTTAATATGGTGAGTTTGTAAATTAAATGACTGGCTGACTAAATCGATAACAACAAAGTCGTTACCTAAACCATGCATTTTAGTAAAGTAAAGATACATAACTTAAGTGTGCTCACTGATTAAAAACTCATCGCGAAATAAATCGGCGGTTGTCTCACGGGCTCGGGCTAGGTGACACTGGTCACCATCAACAATTACCTCAGCAGGGCGGGCACGAGTATTATAGTTAGAGGCCATAGTAAAACCGTAAGCGCCGGCGGAATAAACTACTAACAGCTCATCAGGAGCTAAATTAAGATCACGGTTTTTACCTAAAAAGCAGCCAGTTTCACATACAGGGCCTACGATATCCCAGCAAGCCTCGGTACCATTAACACTATTATCAACCTTTTCTATTTTTTGCCATGCTTGATACAACGCCGGACGCATTAAATCATTCATCCCTGCATCAACAATAGCAAAGTGCTTATCGCCATTTTGTTTTAAAAACTGTACTTGAGTAATAAGCACCCCCGCATTAGCGGCAATAGAGCGGCCAGGCTCTAAAATTAAAGAAAAATCTCGATCTTTTAATTTAGGCAATAAGGCATCAGCATAATTTTGTGGGCTAGGAGGGCTTTCATCGTTATAACGCACGCCTAAACCACCACCCATATCTAAATGCTTAATAGTAATGCCGCATTCAGCCAGTTGATCAACCAGTAGTAACACACGGTCTAGAGCATCTAAAAAAGGTGCTGTGCTGGTAAGCTGAGAACCAATATGGCAATCAACACCCACAATATTAAGACCCGGTAGCGTGGCGGCATTTTTATACACATCGAGGGCATCATCAATGCCAATACCAAACTTGTTTTCTTGCAAGCCGGTTGAAATATAGGGATGGGTTTGGGCGTCAACATCAGGGTTAATACGCAAAGAAACAGCCGCCTTGGTATTAAGGCTGATAGCTACTTGGTTGAGCCGAGCAAGTTCGGCAACAGACTCTACGTTAAAACAGTGAATGCCAACCTCAAGAGCGCGTTGCATCTCATCAGCAGTTTTAGCCACCCCTGAGAAAACGATTTTTTTAGGGTCGCCTCCGGCTTTTAACACCCGCTCTAACTCTTCTTGGCTTTTGTTTTCACCCATCGAAACCCAAGTTTCTCTAACAGTTTTATCGATGGAATAT
>CBDUPS010000168.1:0-4522 GCA_965369155.1 uncultured Spongiibacteraceae bacterium | reverse complement strand
GGCCGACAATAGAGCAGTCTACTGAAACATTGCCATTGCAGGGAAAAACTGCTGTTTTCACCGGTACATTAGAGACAATGGGTCGCAGCGACGCTAAAGTTTTTCTTGAGTCATTGGGTGCCAAAATATCAGGTAGTGTTTCAGCTAAAACCCACTTTGTTGTAGCGGGAGGTGCGGCGGGCTCTAAACTGACTAAGGCGCAAAACCTTGGGGTTGATGTGTTAAATGAAGAGCAGTTTTTAGCCTTATTAAAACAGCATGGTGTGAGTGTTGATTAAGGCATTAAAAATATCATTACTAATAACAGCTTTGTTTTTTGTTGGTTGTGGTGTTACGCCCCCTAAAAACCAAGATAATATTTGCGCTATATTTAAAGAGAAAAGTGGTTGGTACAAGCCGACACGAAAGTCATCAGAGCGATGGGGTTCTCCAGTCTCCACCATTATTGCTTTTTTGTATCAAGAATCCCGCTTTATTCATAATGCAAAACCCCCTAGAAAATACTATTTAGGCTTTATTCCAGGACCTAGGCCCTCAGATGCCTACGGATATGCCCAGGTTAAAAATGGCACATGGGATGATTATAAAAAAGCCACTAAAAATCGTTGGGCTGACAGGGATGACTTTAACGATGTAGTGGATTTTATTGGCTGGTATAACCACACAAGCCATGTAAGAAATAAGATTGCGTTAAATAATACGGCAGGACTGTATTTGGCCTACCATGAAGGTCATGGAGGATTTGCTAGGGGAACTTATAAAAGTAAACCTTGGTTGGTACAGGTTTCTAACAAAGTAGCCAAGCGTAGTGCGATGTATCAGGCTCAGTTACAGAGCTGTGAAAAAGACTTACGTAAAACAAAATGGTTTTTTGGCTTATTTTAAAACATCATAAATAATAGGGCTTTTACCCCATTTAGCCTGTTTTGAGTGTGTAATAGGCATATTTGCCGCTTTATAGAAGAAAATTGTAAATTTTTTGTAAATTTTTCTCTCCATTTGCTGAATTTTATCATCTGGTATGGAATACTTGCGCCCGTGCAAAAAAGGTCGAAAAGCTATTGCTATTAGCAAACCTCATCGATTATTTTTTTAGTAACACGATAAGAGCGTTTCTACCACAAATTTGGCTATTTACGGAATACCACTTTGAAACCTACAGATATAGAAGATCCGGAATATTTCCACAAGGTCGTTGATTGTCAGCATGCGTGCCCGGCACATACTCCAGTCCCCGAATACATTCGTTTAATTGCTCAAGGTCGTTATAGCGACGCTTACATGATTAACTGGGAATCTAATGTATTTCCCGGCGTGTTAGGTCGTACCTGTGACCGCCCTTGTGAGCCTGCTTGTCGGCGCGGCCGATTAGAAGGTGATGAAGAGCCAGTGGCGATTTGTCGATTAAAGCGTGTGGCAGCAGATTATAAAGATGATGTTACCCATCGTATGCCCATTATCCCTGAGACAAAAAATGGCAGACGAGTGGCGTTAATTGGTGGGGGGCCTGCTTCTTTAACGGTTGCCAGAGACTTAGCACCTTTAGGATATGAGATAGACCTTTACGACCAGCAAGCCAAAGCTGGTGGCTTTATGCGCAGCCAAATCCCTTCTTTCCGTCTGCCTGAAGAAGTGTTAGACGAAGAAGTGAATTATATTGTTGATAGAGGTATCACAACACACCTTAATACCTATGTTGACAGTTTAAAATCGATTTTAGATAAAGAATACGATGCTATTTTTGTGGGTACCGGCGCTCCCCGAGGACGTGATTTAAAAATCCCAGGGCGTGATGAAGCTGATGATAATGTGTTTATCGGTATTGAATGGCTGGATAGTGTTGCGTTTGAGCATACGGATAAAATCGGCAAAAAAGTGATTGTATTAGGTGGTGGTAACACCGCTATGGATTGCTGTCGAACGGCCAGGCGCTTAGGTGGTGAAGATGTAAAAGTTATTGTGCGTAGCCCCTTTGCTGACATGAAAGCCTCTCCTTGGGAAAAAGAAGACGCTATTGCTGAAGATATTCCTATTTTAGACAACCATACACCTAAAGAATTTGTCGTAGAACAGGGCAAGTTAGTAGCCATGTTGTTTGAAAAGGTAAAAGCAGAATACGACGACAACGGTAAGCGTTCTTTAGTCCCCACAGGTGAAGACTTAGTTCGTATTGAGTGTGATGATGTATTAATTGCTATCGGGCAAGAAAACTCATTCCCTTGGATAGAAAAAGATATTGGCTTAGATTTTGGAAAATGGGATATGCCGGTTGTTGATACAAAGACATTTCAATCAACCAACCCTAAAGTGTTTTTTGGTGGTGATTCTGCTTTTGGCCCTAAAAATATTATTACCGCGGTAGCCCATGGTCACCAAGCAGCTGTATCTATCCATATGTTTTTAGAAGGCATGGATATTAGTAAGCGACCTGCACCAAGTACTACATTGGCCAGTCAAAAAATGGGAATCCACGAGTGGATTTATGACAGCGTGGTGGTGAATGATGATCGTTTTAAGGTTCCCCATGCCGATAAAGAAAAAGCCTTAAAAGACCGTCACCTAGAAGTTGAATTAGGTTATGACGTTGGCTTAGGCTTACAGGAAGCAGAGCGTTGCCTTAACTGTGATGCACAAACTGTGTTTACCATGGAAAAATGCATTGAGTGTGATGCCTGTGTTGATATTTGCCCAACAGACTGCATTACCTTTACCGTTAATGGCGATGAAGACGACTTGCGAGGCCGTTTAAGTGCACCGGCTAAAAACCTAGAGCAGAGCTTGTATGTTTCAGCCACATTACCTACCGAGCGAGTGATGGTTAAAGACGAAGATGTTTGCTTACATTGTGGACTGTGTGCAGAGCGCTGCCCAACCTCCGCATGGGATATGCAAAAATTTATGTATAACGTAACAAAGGCGACACAAGTATGCGGAAAATAACAGCGGTTAATGATTTTGTTATTCGTTTCGCTAATGTTAATGGAACGGGTTCAGCCAGTGCTAATAATATGTTTGCCAAGGCGATTTTTCGTATGGGCATTCCTGTAAGCCCTAAAAATATATTCCCTTCTAATATTCAAGGTTTACCTACGTGGTATGAAGTACGCATTAACGAAAAAGGCTACTTAGGTCGTCGTGATGGTATCGACATGATGGTCTGTGTTAACCCACAGAGCATGGAACAAGATATAAAAGATGTAAAAGCAGGGGGCTATTTTGTTTACGATAATTCTAAGCCACTTGATTTGCGCCTCATTAGAGACGATATCACTTATATTGGTGTGCCGTTAACGGATATTTGCTTGCGGGAATACACCGATGCTCGTCAGCGGCAACTGTTTAAAAATATTGTTTATGTCGGTGCCTTATCCGCGTTGTTAGATATCGAATTTTCGGTTTTAACTGACATGGTTAAAGACCAGTTTAAAAGTAAAGAAAAGCTTATACCGCCTAATATTAATGCGTTGGAGTTGGGTTTTAATTACGTTAAAGAAAATCATGACTGTCCAACGACATTACGTTTAGAGCGACGTGATTTAGTCGGTGATAGTATTTTGATGGATGGTAATACAGCCTGTGGTATTGGTGCGGTTTATGGTGGTGCTACCGTAGCCGGTTGGTATCCTATTACACCATCAACTTCCGTTGTAGATGCTTTTGCAAAGTACAGCAAAAAGCTACGGGTTGATGAAGAGGGCAAAAATAAGTTTGCTATTGTTCAGGCTGAAGATGAACTAGCAGCCATTGGTATGGTGATTGGTGCCAGTTGGAATGGAGCTAGATCATTTACGGCAACCAGCGGCCCCGGTGTATCATTAATGGCAGAGTTTTTAGGCTTAGCCTATTTTGCTGAAATTCCGGCGGTATTAATTGATGTGCAACGAACCGGCCCATCAACCGGTATGCCAACACGTACACAGCAGTCTGATTTGCTCGCAACGGCTTATGCCTCTCATGGGGATACAAAGCACCCATTGTTATTCCCTGCAAATGTAACTGAATGCTTTGAAATGACAGCGCAAGCATTTGATTTAGCTGATTATTTACAGACACCTATTATTATGCTCAGTGACCTTGATTTGGGTATGAACGATCATATGACACCGGCATTAAAGTGGGATGACAGCAAAAAGATGAATCGCGGTAAAGTGTTATCTGAAGATGATCTAGAGGACATGACAGAGCGTTATGGTCGCTACTTGGATGTTGATGATGATGGTATTTGTTATCGTACTTATCCGGGTACACACCCTACTAAGGGCTCATTTTTTACTCGCGGCACTTCTCGTAATGAGTATGCTATCTACACGGAAGATGGTAGTAAGTACGCTGAGAACATGCAACGGCTACTAAAAAAATGGGATACCACCAAAAAATACATGCCTGATGCTGAAGTTTATCAGCAAGGTAATACGACAAAAACGGGCGTTTTATTTTTTGGCACAAGCACAGACTCTTCTTTAGAAGCATTAGATATTTTAAAAGAGCAGGGTGTGGAGCTAGATGCCATTCGTGTTAAGGC
>CBDUPS010000167.1:0-4524 GCA_965369155.1 uncultured Spongiibacteraceae bacterium | reverse complement strand
CACTTCTTTCCATTTGTTTTCTGGTGTATGAAAGTCACTACCCATGGAAGCATAAAGATTGTGTTGCTCAACCAATGTTGCAAGTTGTTGCTCTGTGCCGGCCTGTTGATGGCCGGTAAGTACCTCAACCGCAGCGCCACCACAACCTGCGAAGCGCTCAAACAAACATTTTAATTGGGTTCGACTTAATTTGTAATGCAATGGGTGCGCTAAAACAGCCACACCACCGGCGGCCAAAATCCATGCAACGACTTCTTCTAAATCAGGCCAACAGTGGCTTATATCACCTAATTTGCCTTTACCTAAATAGCGTTTAAATGCCTCTTGCTCGGTTTTTACCACACCAGTCTCAAGTAAAAACTGCGCTATATGTGGGCGACCTGCCTGTACGCCAATACAATGTGTATCGATGTACTCTTGCACACCCGTTATACCTATTTTATCTAAACGTTGGGCAATACGGGCGATACGATCTAATCGAATCTCCTGTAACCGTAGCAAGCCATCCTTAAGCACCGCATTTTGCGGGTCAACATTAAGCCCTACAATATGCACGCTACCTTTAGACCACTTAGCGGATAGCTCTACCCCACACAGTAATTTTAGCGGGCTATCATTTTTATCTAAGTGTTCTTTAGCCTGCCAATAACCCTGTAACGTATCGTGATCGGTGAGTGCCACGCAATGCAAACCCCGCTGTACGCAGCGATCCATTAAATCAGCAGGTGATAATGCGCCATCAGAGGCTGTAGAATGCATGTGAAAATCAATATTCATGGCGGGATAGTACTCCCTTTGTGAGTCAGAAGAAAATTCGTTAAACTTCCGCACCCAGTCAAGGAAATACCCCCATGCAACAATTAGCTGAATTTGTCCCCATTGTTCTTTTCTTTATTGCTTTTTTTATGAAAGGAACTGAAATTGCATTAGGTGATTACACCCTTGTTTTAGGCGGTTTTAAGGTTGCCACTCAGGTGTTAATGGTCTCATCCACCCTTATGTTGGTATTCATATTTGCCCTCAATAAAAAGTTAGAAAAACGCTCCATCTTCGTTTACTTAACGGTAATGGCTTTAGGTGCGTTAACGCTGATATTTAATAATGAATTATTTTTACAGTGGAAACCGACTGTTGTTAACTGGGTTATGGCCCTTTTATTTATCGGTATGCGTGTCATTAAAAAGCAAAGCCTATTAAAAAGCGTTATGGGACAGCAAATCTCGTTGCCTGAAAAAGCCTGGATAAAACTCGATATTTACTGGGTCGGAAATTTTATTATTGTGGGTATTATTAACTTAGCTGTTGCTTATTTATACTCCCTTGATACATGGGTAACCTTTAAACTTTATAGCTCCATCGGCTTTACTGTGCTTTTATCTATCGTAACCATGATTATTATCATGCCCTATTTATCAGAGCAAGATACTGACAACAAACCGCAGGACAAAAAAACGTTCTAGCTTCCACCCACCTCTTGATAACTTTTTTAAGGCTTTATTATGTGGTACGCAATTATTAGTGAAGATATCCCTAACAGTTTAGCGCTACGAAAAACAACGCGAGAAAAACACCTTGCTAGATTAGGACAACTAAAAGATGAAGGTCGCCTTTTACTGGCCGGCCCTCACCCTGCTATTGATAGTGATGACCCAGGTAATGCAGGTTTTACCGGTAGTTTAGTAGTGGCACAATTTACCTCTTTAAAAGAGGCACAATTATGGGCAGATACCGACCCTTATATTGAAGCCGGAGTTTATGAGTCTGTTATAGTCAAACCCTTTAAAAAGGTGCTTCCCTAATGTTTAGCGTAACGTTACTTACCGCAAAAAAACTACAACCGTTACTTTTTTGCATTGCTTTTCTTTTAAGCTGCTCTGTTGCTTTAGCAGAACAAGCCAAGGTGACCAAACAAAAAGAGTATGCGTTTTTCTCTACATCAAAAGGGGATTTTACTGTTGAGTTTGATACTGATAACTCGCCTATAACCGTAGCGAATTTTGTTGAATATGCCAAACGTGGTGCTTACGACAATACTATTTTTCACCGTGTTATTCGTAAATTTATGGTGCAAGGTGGCGGCTACACTGAGGATTTACAACACATCCCTGAAGGTAAACCTATTGTTAATGAGTCGCGTAATCGCTTAAGTAATACCACCGGTTCCATTGCTATGGCACGTAGTAATAATCCCCACAGTGCCACATCAGAGTTTTTTATTAATGTCTCTAATAATGAATCGCTTAATTACCGCCCAGCAAATCCAGGTTATGCTGTTTTTGGTCGCGTGGTTCAAGGCTTAAGTGTTATTTTTGAAATCTCACAACAACCGACCAAGAACGAAGCACCTTTTGAAAACTTACCCATAGAGCCCATTATTCTTCACAAAGTGACTCTATCACCGACTCTTTTACTAGAGCCTAGCAAAACAGAAGATAACAAAAATGCCAAGAACTGAACTCAGTGTTAATCTTAATAAAATAGCTCTTATTAGAAATTCTCGGCGTACTTCTATTCCTGATATTCTGCACCATGCTGATATATGTATTAATGCAGGTGCCAGTGGCATTACCGTTCACCCACGCCCCGATCAACGCCATATTCGTGTTGATGATGTCTACCAGTTAAGTCAGCATTTAACTCAAAAGCACCCCACCATCGAATTTAATATCGAGGGTAACCCATTGGCTGAGCCTATGGCAGCACCCCATTCATGGGTCAGTGATTACCCAGGCTTCCTGCCATTAGTGCATAAAGTCAAACCCCATCAATGCACGCTTGTGCCTGATAGCAATCAACAATTAACCTCCGATCACGGCTTTAATTTAAAAAAAGATGGTGAGATGCTCGCGCCTATTATTAAGGAGCTATCGCAATTAGGCATTAGAGTCAGTTTATTTATGGACCCTGACATCGAACAAATTACTCTGGCAAAAGACATAGGAGCTCATCGTATTGAGCTCTACACCGGCCCTTATGCCGATGCTTTCGCCACCGGTAATTACCACGATATATTGCAAATCTACTGTGATGCCACCGCCTGTGCGGTTAGGCTTGGCTTAGGTATTAATGCAGGACATGATCTCAACTTAGACAACCTCTCAGCACTTAGTGCTTTACCACAACTTAATGAAGTATCCATTGGCCATGCCTTAGTTGTGGATGCACTCACCTACGGTTTATCTGAAACAGTAAAAAAATACTGCTCTTTATTAGAATAGTTATTGACAATCATTATCATCACCAAGATAATAAACATTCTCATTACTATTTGCATTTAGAGTATGTGCCATGTATGTATGTCTTTGCCAAGGTATCACCGATAGACAAATTGAAGAAGCTCTTGATCAGGGCGCTCAAGGATATAAAGGTGTACAAAAAACATTAGGTGTTGCCACTCAATGTGGAAGCTGTAGTAGCCAAGTAAAAGACATTGTAAAAACATACCAAAAACAACAAGTGGCATTTTATAATGCTGCGGCTGTTGCTTAACTCTCTCATCTAAGCTGCGTTACAAATATAAATGGCCATATAAATAGTATTTAACGCAGACTACATTACCTTATTTTTGATGACGACTCTTATTTAATTTAATCGCGTCACTGAGCTGTTTTAGTTTTTGTAGCTGCTGCTTTTTTTGCTCACCCTGTAAATTGCCATAATGCAGTTGATTAAAACAAGCAACTGCCCTTTTTATAGCATCGGCAATATCTGCATTATTCTCTGCAACACGCAAACCAAAGTCTGTAGGAGATTCAAATAGCGCCCGCTTATAACCCTGTTTTTCTAACTGCAAACAAAGTGCATAAAAGTAACGTACTTCAGGGCGCTTCTCTCTTTGTAAAAACCGCAACCATAGCAACAAAACAAAATAAAATATAAAGACACTCAGCAGTGTTATTGATACTAACTTTATCGCTTTGTTAAACGATAAGTTACCTACCCAGCCTGATAAAAAGTCGTACTGCTTTTGCGCATCATAGCCATTAACCCATTCGTACCATGCGTAATTCATGCTTTCTATTTTTTGCTGCATATCTTTAATAAAATGAAATCGATCTAATCGGCTAAAACCTAAGCCTGATAAGCCAAGACCTCCTAATTGCTCTAAGGCCGCATTCAACCCTTCTCGTAAGCGTAAAGGAATCGCCGCCGCTGTTGGGTCAACCCTTATCCAACCATAATCTTCTAACCATACCTCATTCCATGCATGGGCATTATATTGATACACCATAATATGACCTTCTTCGTAGGGGCTTTGCTCCCCTCCTTGATAGCCAACCACCACTCTGGTAGGCAACCCTGCGGCACGAGCTGCCACGGCAAAGCTCCCTGCATAATGTTCACAGAATCCCCTTTGGGTTACAAAAAGAAACTCATCTGCTGTATCTTTACCCAACTTAGGCGGCTCAAGTGTATAAACAAATGGCTGCTCTTTATAAAAATCAAGAATAGCTTGTAACCTTTGTATTGGCGCACGATTGGTTAGTGACTTGCCCCAAGCAATGGTTTTAGGGTTGTAGCCAT
>CBDUPS010000166.1:0-4525 GCA_965369155.1 uncultured Spongiibacteraceae bacterium | reverse complement strand
TTTGTAAGGGACGAGCAGCCCAAGCTGGTTGTGCTTGTCGTGCTTTGGCAATAACCGCATTAACTTCATCAGTGCTTTGGCACTCCAGCTCGTATAAAAACTCACCAGTAGCGGGGTTTTTTAAGCTAAGGCAACGGTTACCATTAGCGGTATTAGGTAGTGTTTCAATAATAGCCATAAATCTCTCGTATCTTTTAAGTGGTTAAGTGGTGATAAAAAACTACGCTAAGCCCAGCTCTTTTAGTTGTTGCTCCATCGCATCCCAGCTCCAATAGGCCTTCATGCTTTTAATTAAGCCTTTCTCGTCTACCTCATATACTGCAATCATATCAACGAAGGTTTTAATGCCGCCGCCTAAATCGTTATCGGCGCGCATAGGTACAGCACAAGTATATTGGCCGCTGGTACAGCGAGTTCCAGGTGTTAGTACGATATTACTGTTGGCAATAACGGTATCCCAGAAATTTTCAATAGCAGCTTTACCAATGTGGCCTTTGCCTTCTGGATCAAAGGGGGAGATTCCTACAGGGTCAGCAAGCACGGCATCATCGCGATACAAAGCTAACCATTTTTCTTTGTCCTTACTTTGGGCAAATTTAATCGATTGCATGTTAGCCCATACGGCGGGGTGCGTGTTGTGTTGGTTGGCGTCGCTCATAGGTTGTCCTGAGTTTGTGAAATTTAACGACTTTCTAGTGTAGTCAAAGTTGGGTGCTTATTGTATTAACTTTTTCTCAGGTATGAGTAAATAACTGTTATTATTGCGGATGTAGAGTTCGTTTTTTTGTGGCTCTTATGCTGATAATTAAAGTTGAGCAATGTGAAAGGTGAGTTTTTAATGAACAAAATAACACCTAAAAAAAAGCGTGCGTCATTAAGTAGAGAAAAAATCATTGATGCCTCTATTGATTATGTAGATCAATATGGTTTCGAATCATTTAGTTTGCGTAATATTGCCAAACATATGGGCTCAGGTGTGATGTCAACCTATGCTTATTTTGACACTAAGGAGGCGTTGCTCTCTACTATCTTAGACCGCATTATTCGTGATATGAATATTAGTGATCATGATGAAGCCGATTGGCGAGAGTGGATGATTGAAACTTATGTTCGTATTTATAATACCTACATGAAATACCCCGATGCTTTACCTTTGTATGCCAATGCCATGCTCACAGGAGATGAGGCATTAAAAGTATTAGAAGATAGTCTGCGTGTTATGAAAGAAGGTGGTTTAAATACACAGCAAGCACTGGAGTGTTTTTATACTCTAAGCCATTACACTCAGGGTATTGCTATGCAAAGGGCAGCCATGAGGCGTTTGGTAAAAAAAGGCGATATGCCAGATATACCTAAACAAATACAAAACAAAAAACAAGAGAGCCGCTACCCTTACTTACTGGAACATTTTGATAGCATTGTGCAGTACAGCGGTGTAGAGAGTTACTCTGAAAAAGTACGTTGGATAGTAAGCGTACTTGCTAACCAATTTTCTACAGAAACTAAAAAAGGATAAAAATGGAACGTTTTTTTGAGCAAACAATGTATGCATCTCGGTGGATTTTGGCACCTATTTACTTAGGTCTAAGCTTAGCTATTTTATGTTTGGGGGTTAAGTTTTTTCAGGAAATTATTCATGTGGTGCCTATGCTTTTAACCATGCCGGAAAGCAAGCTAGTTTTGGTGGTTTTAAGCTTGATCGATATCGCTTTAGTATGTGGTTTGTTAGTTATGGTGATGTTTTCAGGCTATGAAAACTTTGTTTCACAGTTGGATATAAAAGAAGGCTCCGAAAAGCTTAATTGGCTAGGTAAAATGGATGCAGGTTCATTAAAAAACAAAGTGGCTGCCTCTATTGTTGCTATATCATCAATACATTTATTAAAAATTTTTATGGAAGTGCAAACCATAGAAGATAATAAAATACAGTGGTATGTTATTTTACATATTACCTTTGTGCTTTCGGCTTTTGCGATGGGCTATTTGGATAAGATAACGCGCCATTAAAAGGCTGACTCTTGTTGCATAAATGCTTCTACAGCTTTCATCTGATCAAAGTTAATATCATTATTTCCTCGGCGGCTGTCGAGGGTATGCAAGTAATTTAATAACCCAACTTCGTTAAAGGCATACATGGGAGTGTCGGTAGTAAAGTTGGGATTGTTTTTTATCGCAGCAAAATTGCAGGTTCTCGCATGATATAAACAGTGCTGTTGACTGTTATCAATTAAGATTAATCCTGGGTTTTGGTTAGCGATAAAACCTTGGTTATTTGTTAATGATAGTGGCACTAAATGCTGATGAATTTCTTCTATGGTGAGTTGTGGTTTTTTGTTTTGGTAGTCATAAAAATATTGCGCCATTTCAGTGCCCATAATCCATGTAGCAAAGTATTTTCTTTGGCTTGGTAACCAAAATGCTGTTGGGTAGGGGGCGTATCTTGATGAGGACTTTGGCAGTAGTCAGTTAAGTAGCTGTTACTGCTATAACTGTGTTGCTGGGGAGCTTTTTGTGCCAGTGTGTAATTACTTTTATTAACGGGTAAGCCAGGAAACTCAATAACGCCATGCTCTAAAATAGCAGGGCGCAAAAACTGTAAAAAATCATAAGCCGATGCATTAAAAGGAAAGAGAGACATTCTTTCCTTCGGTACAATAACTTGTGCCCCAATAGTTTTATTGTCTATTAAATAGGTACCGGTTTTAACAGTGGCCTCTTGGCATAGATCATTAAAGTTAAAAGGCGTTCTTATCATTTTTCTAAATAAAAAAAGTATTAAGCGATAGTATCATCAGCAACAAAATATTTAGGATCTTCCACCACATTCACTTCAACTAAATCACGGGCTTTGTGTAATAATTTTTTGCAGTCGGGTGATAGGTGAATTAAGTGTAGCTTTTTATCTAATGCAGTATAGCGCTCGGCAAGTGTATCTAAGGCAGCGATACCAGAGTGATCAACCACACGGGAGTCGGCAAAGTCGATAACCACATTATCTAAATCGTCAGCGGGTTGAAACTGCTTTAAAAACTCAGTCACCGATGCAAAAAATAATGGGCCATGTACCGTATAAATGCTGCTGTTTTTACGACCCTCTACACGCCTTACGGATACATGCTTAGCATGCTCCCAAGCAAATATTAAAGCAGAAACAATAACACCAGTTAAAACTGCAATGGCTAAATCAGAGATTACGGTTACAGCAGAAACCAAGACAATAATAAAGGCATCTTTTTTGGGTACTTGCCCCATCATTTTAAAGCTCGCCCATTCAAAGGTTTTTATCACCACCACAAACATTACGCCAACAAGGGCTGCAATAGGTACCATTTCAATTAATTTAGAGGCCACTAAAATAAATGATAATAATGCTAAGGCAGCGGTAACACCCGACAAGCGCCCGCGACCACCAGAGTTAATGTTTATTAGCGATTGTCCAATCATCGCGCAACCACCCATTCCCCCAAAAAAACCGGTAGCCACATTGGCAACCCCTTGGCCGACACATTCTTTATTACCACGGCCACGGGTTTCTGTGATCTCATCAATAAGACGCAAGGTAAGGAGTGATTCAATTAAACCAATGGCGGCTAAAATAACCGCATAAGGAAAGATGATTTTTAAGGTTTCGAGAGTAAATGGAACAGAGGGGATATTAAACTCGGGCATACCGCCTGCAATAGAGGCCACATCACCTACGGTTTTGGTTTGTATGCCGCCAAAAACCACTAATAAAGTGACACCAACAATAGCCACCAAGGTTGAAGGCACCGCTTTTAAAAAGCGTGGAAGAATAAAAATAACCGCCATAGTAACGGCAATTAACCCACCCATCATCATAATACTTTGGCTGTCTAGCCATTCACCGGTTTGGGTTTGAAACTGAGTTTTTTGTGCTAAGAAAATAACAATCGCTAGACCATTAACAAAGCCTAACATTACCGAGTGCGGCACTAGGCGAATAAATTTACCAAGGCGTAGCCAGCCGGCTAATATCTGCAAAGCCCCCATAAGAATAACGGTAGCAAACAAATATTGCACACCGTGCTCTACCACCAAAGACACCATAACAACAGCTAACGCGCCCGTGGCACCAGAAATCATTCCCGGGCGACCACCAATTAATGCCGTGGTTAAGCACACGATAAACGCAGCATAAAGTCCCACCAAAGGCTCAACCTGTGCAACAAAAGCAAAGGCTACCGCTTCTGGTACTAATGCTAAAGCTACGGTTAAGCCAGAAAGAACATCATTTTTAATGTTGGCTGGACGTTTGAGTAAGTCGATCATAAAGGGTCTTAGTGTTTTAATGGCAAGGTAGGGCAGATTGCCATTGCTTAAAAGGCTGCGCATTCTACAGTAAAGAGCCCAAGCAACCAATTAAACAGAGAAATGAACAATGCCTAAAAACACCATTGCCGTTTTTGTCGATGTACAAAATATTTATTACACCACGAGGGATACGTATCACAGGCCATTTAACTATCGCTACTTTTGGGAGCAGCTAGCAAAGCAAGGCTCTATT
>CBDUPS010000165.1:0-4551 GCA_965369155.1 uncultured Spongiibacteraceae bacterium | reverse complement strand
GCCACTATAAGCTGCCCCTAAAACAAAACTACCCATAATAAGTAACAGATGAATCACTTCTGCTGCATTGGTATTAACGAAAGCTAAGGATAAAAATGAAGAGGTGCCAGTTAAATGCGATACCGATTGGTGCTTAAAGCCTAAAAGACCCACAACATTAATAAAGCCCGCATTTAGTGCAAGAAGAAAACCTCCTACCTCAACCCACTTGGGTAATTTATTAATCATGAGCTAAAGTGTTTGTCGAGAAATGCTTTGGCTTTACGCCACAGGGCTAATGAACCTTTGGATATAACCGGCTCATTAAGTGCAACGATTCGCTCTTTGTCCACGCCAGACTCTATCCATGTTTTTCCACCGGTTGCCACATTGTGCATCAAGGGTTGCATTCTATCGAGAGCGTTAGCAAAAGCCGCATCGTCACTGGTGCCCTCTTCAAATTCCAGCCATAAATCCATTAGCTCTTTACCCTGTGCTTCGGGCAAAAGGCCAAAGAGACGCTTAGCCCCTTTTAACTCTGCCTCCTGCTGTACAGACTTATCATAAGCGTCATAAATCGGATAATCTCCAGCATCTATTTCTACAATATCGTGGATTAGTAGCATGCGAATAACACGGTCGATGTTAACTTCGGTGTTCGCTTTGTCAGATAAAATTAGCGCATATAGTGCCAGATGCCATGAATGCTCTGCTGAGTTCTCTCGACGGGATTCATCTACTAAAGGCGACCGCCTTATAATATTTTTAAGTTTGTCTATTTCTAATAAAAAATCTAATTGCTTATCCATACCTTAACCTTAAAAGCGTATCTTTATTAATACGCTATCAATAACCCTGCATATAAAAAGTAACCGCTTTATTTTAAAAGACCTATCTTACCGCATTCGGCAACGATTATATCTACAGACTAAAAATAGTCTCTTATTTATAGCAACAATAAAGACAAGAGAGGCTTGAGAGGAGGGTTGATTCGTCACTGATGGCAGCGATTAATAAACCCACAACAACATTAATAAGAAGATATCCTCAAACGCTATTGCAGGTTTTTTGTTACTCTTACATTAGGCTTTTTTAACCAAGCCAATTATAAACAATAAAATAATAGCGCCAACCGTAGAGGTAACAATAGCGCCTATTAACCCAGCCGACTGCAGGCCTAAAAAGCTAAAAACCACACCACCTAATACAGCGCCAACCACCCCAACAATAATATTGCCAATCAAACCAAAGCCTCGGCCTTTCATTATATTGCCCGCAAGCCAACCGGCTAGTGCCCCAATGGCTAAAAATATGAGTAAACTCGTTATATCCATGATATTACCCTCTTTAATTTTTTAGTAAAAAAATATATTAATAACAAAGCTAACCGTACAAAATTATTGATAACAAAAAATAAATTGCTGCTAAGCACCAACAAAACTCACTAGCTCTTACTAGAGGCTAACATATTTATAACAAGGGTTTATTTTTATCGAATAATTTATTTTATAAGTGCTAACTCCTAGCCATTACCATTAAGTTTTTTTCTTACTTGATTAAAACGAATAAAACCAATCAGTAATACACCACCACCGCTGGCAGCTAAAATCCAAGCCACCGCAATATAAGCATTTAACTCTGAAAAAAACTGAAACAGTATTACCGAGGCCGCCAGCAATGATAATCCTGTTCTAATATAAGACAAAAAAGTGCGTTCATTTGCCAAGCGTGTTCGCTCAAGCGCTAACTCTTCACGCACATCCAAATTATTATTCATTGGCATACCTTATAGATATCATAAAACTATTTTTTACAGCCGGTAAAAATTGAGATTAAAATAACACCCACAAACTGTGGTTATCCACGTAACCCTTACCCCATAAAACATCATTTAAAAGTAATAATACACCCAATAATTATAATAGCTCTTTACGCAGCTGGGCGGGATCTTTTGGAGAAAGCAAACCTGGGGCGATATCAAATACTGTTTTTGCTCCCACCTCACCCATACAAGCCAAACGATAAACCGCACGGCTATAAGCCACCAACACGCTCGCGGTAAACTCAGGGTTACTACCTAGCTCAAGAGAGTATTCAATCGTTTGCTTATGATTATCACCGGTAATGCCACTGCGAATAACAAAACCGCCGTGGGGCATACTGCTATGCTCTTTATCAAAGGTCGCTTCATCAATAAAATGAACGAGCGTATCATAATCTGCAAAGTAATCTGGCATAGTCACAATACTATTACGCACAGTTTGCTCATCAGCTCCTGCTTGTAATACAACATAGCACTCCCGTGTGTGCTTTTCTCGAGTACTTAATAGGGGCTGCTCACCACTACGCACCCGTGCAATCGCCTCTGCAGATGGCAACGTATATTGCACCGCTCTTTTTACCCCTTCTACACGGCGCACCGCATCAGAGTGCCCCTGACTTAGCCCCTTACCCCAAAAGGTATAGGTTTCACCTTTAGGTAAAATCGCCTCACCAAATAACCGATTTAATGAAAACAATCCCGGATCCCAACCACCGGATAGCATTGCCACATAACCTGATTTTTGTGCCGACCGATCAAGTGCCCCATGATGCTCATTAACTTTGGCATGGGTATCAAAACTATCAACCATATTAAAAAACTGTGCTAAATAGGGCCCCTGCTTAGGTAGGTCTGTTTTAGAGCCTCCACACAGAATCATCACATCCACCTTGCCCTGATACTGCTCAATATCCGCCATAGAAAAAACTGGTACGCTGCTGTCCAGTAACGTAACACTAGCGGGATCACGGCGACTAAAAACACCCACCAACTGCATATCTGAATTTTGCTTAAGGGCCGCTTCAACACCCCGCCCTAAATTCCCATAACCTACAATGCCTACCTTAATTAGATCAGCCATAACACTCTCCTTCTTACTACTTATAAATACTATAAAAAAATGCCCATGCTAAAAAATTAGCAAAGGCTTATCGGTAAAAAAACACTTAGGAAAAAATTGATTTTATCTTTGCAGTAGCATTTTATGTAACTAGTACCGCAACAGATATTGCCTTGATCAATAACAGTCTGATTTGCGTAAACTTAGTTTGATAAAAAAAACACTAATTAGTTTTTAGTTCTACTTTTATTTCCGCCCCTTTCAAGGCATTCATATAATCGTCATCAGAAGGATCTAGAATTAGGCTGCCTCCTATAGCTAATCGCCTTTCTCTTTTTTCAAATAAATTAGGAATCCCATTATACTCTTCATTAATTTCATCTTTCTTAAAATAATAGTTCTCGTCTAATACCACTTTTTTTTCTGGAAGTGTTAAATCAAGTTTAGGGTATTTTTCAATCGCTAATTCGCTGTTACTTTTAGGCTCTACAATAGTGTTAGTATCTTTTTTTGTTATCGGTTTACCCATTTTTTTAGAAACGGGTTTAGCCTCAGGAGATATTCTTGCTCTAACCGGTAGCGCGGGCTCAGGCTCTGCTACAGCTTCAGAAATCGTTGTTTCAGGGGCGGCAACCTCAGGTGCTATCACTGCATCATTACTTTCTACATGCTCGTGCTTTTCTTGAGCAGTATCAGATACCTTTCCACAAGATGCCATAAAAAAAGATATGACCATTATTAATAACAGCTTAAACATAATTCTCCTAGCATTAGCGCCTTACTCAAACCATAAGCCCGTATAATAGATACAGACTTATGATTTTTGTTAAGAGATCTGCCATCTCCCTTTACTTAGCTCTCTTTGAGAACAAGTTACCAATACTCCATGCTCCGCCACCTGCCGCAGCAAGATATAAAAACGCAAAGCAAAATAAAACAGATAACTCGCCGCCATTTAAAATAGGCCAAAAATCTTTAGGCGCATGGACGATAAAATAAGCAAAGGCCATAAGCCCAGATAATACAAATGCAGTAGGTCGAGTGCACAGCCCTATCACAATTAAAAACCCACCAAACAACTCCAGTGTTCCTGCCGCTCCCATCATTGAAAACAAATCAAACTCCGATCGCTGTGGTGCTGGGTATCCAAAAATTTTCTGGCCACCGTGCTGCATAAATAAAAACCCCGTTATTATTCGCAAAAGAGCTAACAGGTGAGGCTGTAATCTACTAAGTAACCGTTCCATATCAATATTCCTTTTTTAAAAATAAATCGTTTAATGTATAACGTCTTCTAACTCTTACTTTGTACTGCTAGTCTATTTTATTGTGACATAATAACCATGCTTTTTCTTGTGCCTTACAAACACCCTTTAAACCACCAATAACATCAACACTCTCAATAAGCGTTACATTATAGTAAGCACTATAGTGCTGCTTCACTTCCTGCTCTGTAATTGAAAAAGGAGGCCCGGCCATTAAGCGCTGCTCATACTCAAAACAAATAACCAATTGTGGTGCCTTATGGGTAATTTGCATTAAAAGCGCTGTATATTTAACCCGTACATTGTCAGGCAAGGCGACAAGAGCCGCTCTATCATAAACTGCATCAACCGCCCCTAACATTTGCTCGGATAAATTAAAAATATCACCTACAAAAACATCAATATCCTCTGCTGAATAATGTATG
>CBDUPS010000164.1:0-4584 GCA_965369155.1 uncultured Spongiibacteraceae bacterium | reverse complement strand
TGATAAACTACAAGAAGATAAGGCGAAACTGCTTACCCATGGCTCGGATAATGCGTTAGTGCAATTAGCCAATAATGGGGTTAATTTTGTTGTTTGGAATCCAGCTACAGGCCATGTGTCGATACCTTTAGTAGATATACCACGATTTTTAGATTCAGAAGATCAGTTTTTTGCCGACTATATTGGTGTAAAAACCGATGTTTATAAAGCATGGTCTAATCACTATGATTTTCCTCGCTGTCAACACGAATGCGAGCAGGGAGATTTGTGTGGTGAAGTGATTAAACGAGTAGAAAGCCCGTTAACCTTTAAGCTAGAAGAAAGCGATCGCTGCAACGTACACAGGCCTTAAGCAATATTTTTTATATAATCGTTGACCGGGTATAACTGTGATTGAGCCAATTCCTTGGTTATCCGATACAGGTGTTAATTGTTCTGTTTTACGGTTAGATAAAATAACGCCCAATGGTATCGGTAACAAAGCTTTTAAATTAAAACATAATCTTAGCCAAGCAAAAGCGCACAATTGCCATACGCTATTAAGCTTTGGTGGCCCTTGGTCTAATCATTTACACGCTCTTGCCCGCATGGGGGGGCAACATCATTTTAAAACGATCGGCATTGTCCGTGGTTACGCTGAGCAGCCATTAACGCCCATGCTAGAAGATGCTATAAATGATGGTATGCAGTTATATTTTGTGGGTAAACAAGATTACCGCAGATTAAGAGAAAACCCACTAAGTGATATATTACCGATAACCACTACCGATGGTGTATGGATCATTCCTGAGGGCGCTAGTAACAGCGAAGGTGTTAGCGGCTGTGAAGAGATTATTTCTTTATTAAAAGGGCAGCCTTGGGATGGTATTTTTGTTGCTTGTGGAACAGGGGCTACATTACAAGGATTGCTTACCGGGGCTGAAAAGGCTGAGATAAAATCGTTATTTTATGGCGTTACAGTGCTTAATAATTATCAGCAAATAACAAAACAAATAACCGAAGGGCAGCAAAATAGCCAATATAAAAAAAACTGGCAGTTAATTGATGGGTGTCAATGGGGCAATTACGCTAAACTTCCCCCACACTTACACCAGTTTATGCGGGAGTTTGAGGCAGTAACCGGCATATTATTGGATCCTGTTTATACGGTAAAAATGATGTATGGTATGAGGGAAATGGTGAATAATGGCATCTTTGGCTTGGGACAAAATCTATTGGCAATTCATACCGGTGGTTTGCAGGGGCGCCGAGGCTTTTGCATCTAAAAAAGTAATGAGGAAGTTATGTCTGCACTGACAGAAAGATTGTTGCGATCTTGTGTACCGATTAGAGCATTAACCAAAGAGCATTTGGGCTTTTTAATGCGTGATAGAAGCGTTGAGGCTTTTCATAAAGGAAAAGTACTTTTTTCTATAGGCGATACAGACGACTCTTATATATACCTGTTGCAAGGTGAAGTGCAAATACAAGACAACACGGGAAAACAAACGCACCTTGCTGACGATGGCTTATTAATGTGGCCGTTGGTGCATCATCAACCCCGGCAACATACAGCTACGGCACTGACCGATGGCAGTATTATTCGTTTTTCTATTGCGGATGTAGATGGAATGTTAGCTTGGGATCAGGCGGCTACTTATATCAAATTAGGTCTTTATAAAGATTTAGCAGAAAATGAAGAAGTTCAAGATACAACAGATTGGATGCTGTCCTTACTGAATTCAAATTTATTTTATCGCGTTCCACCAATACGTTTACCGCAAATCATCCATAGTTTTGAAAAAGAATTTGTCGCAACCGGCGATACCATTGTTCGTCAGGGAGAGATAGGAGAAGCCTGTTACTTTATTGAAAAAGGTATTGCGCAGGTTACTCGTTCAGAATCAGGGCAGGGCAAAAGTAAGCAGCTAGCGACATTACAAAAAGGCGCAGTGTTTGGTGAAGATGCATTATTGGGAAACACGGTACGCAATGCCACAGTAAAAATGTTAACCGATGGTGTGTTGCGTAAACTGGGTAAGCAGAATTTTTTACAGTTAATTAAAGAAGATACTGAAACTAAAAAAATAACATTGGCAGAGGCTAAAATAGTGCAACAAAATGGCGGCCAGCTAATCGATGTACGTACAGAAGATGAGTACGATGCATGGCATTACGACAATGCCCTGCATATGCCGCTTAATTTATTAAAACTCAAATCAACGTTGTTAAGAAAAACTGATCCCATTGTAACGTATTGTGATACGGGTAAACGCAGCAAAGCAGCAGCAGCATTATTAAAACAAGAGGGTTTTAATACTGTGTATTTGGTTATGACATAACAAAAAATAATGGTTGGTTTTTTTAAGGTAAAAAAATAATGGAATCTTTTCGACATATTGGTTTGATCGGCAGGAAAGAAGCTAATAGTCAAGTTTTAGAAACTATTGAGCGTCTGATAGATTACTTACTTTCGTGTGGTGTCATTGTGGTGTTAGAAGACTCAATTGCCCAGCAAGTATCACGGCCTAATTTACAGGTAGCCAATAGAAAGGTGATGAGTGAGATTTGTGATTTAGCCATTGTGGTTGGTGGTGATGGCAGCATGTTGGGTGCCGCGAGAGCCTTTGCCAGTAAAGGCGTTCCTGTGTTGGGTGTTAACCGAGGTAACTTAGGATTTTTAACAGATATTTTACCCAGCCAAATAGAAACAAAAGTCGGTGAGGTATTAGCCGGTAAATACACACAAGAAAATCGATTTTTATTAGATGCCATACATACCCGTGGGGGAGAGCCTATTGGTCAAGCAGATGCCTTAAATGATGTGGTTATTAGCTCTGGCGAAACGGCCAAAATGATTGAGTTTGATCTTTATATTGAGGGTAACTTTGTTTATCGACAACGCTCTGATGGATTAATTATTTCTTCACCAACAGGCTCTACCGCGTACTCACTTTCGGCGGGTGGGCCCATTATGCATCCTAATTTAGATGCTATTGTATTGGTGCCTATGTTGCCGCATTCTCTTAGTAGCCGTCCGATTGTGGTTGATGGTAATAGTGAGGTAAAACTTATTATTGGCAAAAAAAATCAGATAAGCCCGCATATTACCTGTGATGGTCAGTCGCGTATGGTAGCCGCTCCTGGGGATACTATTTATGTTCAGAAAAAACCCCGTAAATTAAAAATGATACATCCCTTAGAGCATAGTTTTTATGAGGCTTGTCGCGATAAGCTTGGATGGAGTTTGCATCCGGGTGAATAGCGGTTGATGAGGGGTCTTTTACATTGAATATAAAAGCATTAGCTTGCCCATTAGAGCAGGACTTACGCCCCTTTATTTTACTACTACACCAGTATGGTATTAATCATAGTGTTAGCGAAGAAAGAGGCCAGCAGGTTTTATTAGTAGCCGATCAAGAACACGTTTCTGTGGTGCAAAATTTATTTGATCGATGGCAACAAGGTGACGTGCTTATTGTTGAGCCTTCTGCTGTAGACGGGGGCAATAACACATCAGCTACAGAGCAAAAACTTACATTCAGCCAAACACTCATTATCTATTTAGTAAAACTACCGGTTACGCTTATTTGCATTGGATTGAGCCTACTGATTTTTATTTTATTAAATGTTAGTTATAGCAAAGAGCCTTTATTACTTGCGTTACTTTTTCAGCCGGTGCTACAAACCGATACAGGTGTTGTGTTTTTACCCTTAGAGGTGGCACTGCAGCAAAAAGAATATTGGCGTTTATTAACCCCTATATTTTTACACTTTAGTATTATGCATATTGTTTTTAATATGTTGTGGTTATGGTTTTTAGGGATTCGTATTGAGTTAAGCCGTGGCAGTGTACAGATGTTGATGTTGATTATCTTAACGGGCATTGGCGGTAATTTAGGGCAGTATATGGTTAATCAGTTTTACGGGGATGTTCCCTTTGGGGGAATGAGTGCCGTTATTTATGGGTTGCTAGGTTATATTGTCAGCTGGAATTTCTTTCAAAAAACAAATCCTATTACGATAGAAAAATCGATTGTTATTTTTATGTTGGCTTGGCTTTTTATTGCCATGACAGGGGTTACGGAATGGGTGGGTTTAGGTTCAGTGGCTAATGCAGCTCATGTTGCTGGTTTGTTATGTGGTGTAGTGCTGGGTATAGGGCAGGGCATTTTAATGCCACAAAAAAAGGTATAAAAATGGATATACAAGAATTTATTAATAATATTAATCCGCAGTTGCATCAGGTATTAAGGCAATCGCTAGAGTTAGGACGCTTACCCGATGGACGTCGTTTTGATGCAGAAGAAAAAGCGCTTTTATTGCAGGCATTAATTGCTTGGGAGCAAAACAATATACCTGAAGAGCAGCGAATCGGTTATATCGAAAAGCCTCAGTGCGCTTCAGAGCGCAATATTTTTAAAGATAGTGTAGCCGAACAACCACTTTCTATTATCGATAATAAGGCCCCTCATAATGAGTGAGTTAGCTCGTGGTAATTTAAAAAAAATGCGATCACAGTTAACCACACCTGTGACATATCATTTACCGGTTGGTGATGCATTAATTGATATGAATGCATTATTAGAACAGCATATAACCATA
>CBDUPS010000163.1:0-4591 GCA_965369155.1 uncultured Spongiibacteraceae bacterium | reverse complement strand
AGGACAAGAAACACAAGAACAACAATTAATTGAAAGCCTTAGTACCTATTTTAATAAATCACTTAATAATGATGAGATTATTAAACGGTTTGTCGGTCGTTTTAATGTGTATGAAGAGGATAGCGAAACACGCCCCACCCGGCACCATTTTCTTGAGCTTGATGAGCAGCATGACGCACCATTCGTTCAGGTTTCAGGCGGTGTCGCCAGCATGCACCGAATGATGGCTGAACAATGCGTAAAAATGCTAGAGCCGTGGTTTTCTTTTACCAATGATCCCGAGCGCCACAACCAACCACTCCCTGGGGGTAGCGAGCCTTTTGAAGATGTCACCACCCTAAGGCACCGCCTAGCTAACGATTACCCAAGTCTTTCCTATGAGTTAATCTCCCAGTTATCAACCCGTTATGGCTCCCTTGCCTATGAGGTATTAGGTAATCTTAATAACAACGATGAGCTAGGTATTCACTTTGGTGAACATCTGTACGAAAGAGAAGTACGCTATTTGATTGAACAGGAGTGGGCACAAAGCCTAGAAGATATTGTTTATCGACGCACCTCTTTACAAGACTGTTTATCTGAGAGGGAAACCTATGCACTACAAGAATGGCTAAAAACCCATTTAGCAAAAGGATAACGTGTACTAAACAACTATATACTCTAAAATAACGAGCTTTTTACAGACAGTTAAAAGGATACACCCATGGCAACAATAGAAAACATCCCCTATAGCGATATCAGTATTGGACAAACCGCCGAATACTCCCGCACACTGACTGAAGACGATATCACCCTCTTTGCCCATGTATCAGGTGATGTAAACCCCGTGCATCTTGATGAGGAATTCGCCAGTACAACACCCTTTAAAAAACGTATTGCTCATGGGGCTTATACCGGTTCTGTGGTTTCTGCGGCCTTAGCATTAGAGTTACCTGGGCCTGGTACCATTTATTTAGGGCAGAGTTTAAGCTTTAGAAAACCCGTTTATATCGGTGACACTCTAACGGTTCATTTAACCGTTATGGATAAAAAAGATGATAAGAAATTTGTCACCATTGACTGTAAAGTAGTCAATCAATCAGGTAGCACTGTAGCCAAGGGTACAGCCGAAGTTATGGCTCCTACTGATAAACGCACAGTAACAGCCCCTATATTACCTAAAATCAGCATACAATAGCGGCATATTCGTATAAAAACAGACTTAACTATAAACTTTGCTATCTTTAGAAAGTGTAACCTTATTCACCGTTTACAAACTGTTTCTTATGCTATTCTTACATTCGAAATAACACACGTTACATTGACAGGCAGCTACGCTACCCAAATGATGGAGATTATTGTGGCACTATTTTTTCGTTTAAAAGACGGTTTAAAAACCATCGCATTTTGTAGCCTTATAATGGCTACTGTTAGCCAAGCAGCACTGGCTGAAACAAGCAAGGAAGTAAAACAACAGCTGCAAGCTGTAAAGGAAAACACTAGCCAGCTAGAAAGTAATATAAAAGAAAACTCTAGTGCTTTGGCTGCTCTAAAAGCAAAAATTGCCATTGAGGCAGAAAAAATTGCCCCTAAAAAAGCTGAGGTTGCCGAAGCACAGGCTGCTTTACAACAAGCAAAAGCGAATGCAGCAGATGAGCCCTCCCCTGAAAACAACTCACGGGTACGCAATGCAGAGCTAACCCTTGCCTTAACTGAGCGTCGTACTGAGCGAGCATCAGCAACACTGACAGAGATGCAAGAAGAAGCCGCCAAACTCGAAGAACAAATTGCCGCAGATACAAAAGCCAAACAAGCTGCCGAAGCAAAAGCCAGCACTCTTTCACAAAAAATAACCAGCCTTAGTGCTGCTGAAATACAAGCTGCCAAAGACAAAGCCCTCGAAGAACAAGCTGCAAGAGAGGCCCTTGAGCAAGAGCTTATTCAAGCTAAAGCCGCATTGGAAAAAATGAAACAAGAGCAAGCCGAAGCCGAAGCGGCGGCTGCAGAGGCGGCTAAAAAAGCCGAGGCCGAAAGACAAGCACTTGAAGCATTAAAGGCCGCTGAAGCTGAAAAACTCTCTTTAGAAAATAACGAAACCTCCCCTGCAGAACTTGCTTTGCAAGAGGAATTAGAAAGTGCCGCAGTAGAAGAACAGCGTATAATAGAACAACAAGAGCAGGTAGCCAAACAACCTGACATCAACACACCTGAAGGCTATGCGTTGTTCCATCATCAAAAGCTATTAGATGCTCTTAAAGAAACCAATCAAAGCCGTGCTAGTCGCTCAACAGGTAATTTTTTAAGAATCCTCAACAATGGTCGTACCAAAACTTACCAGTGGAAATATGCTACTCGTGAATTATGGACGTTAGAGGCTCCTGTTAATGACGGTGAAAATACTTTTAGTGTCGGTCGATTACGTGTTAACAAAGACATCGCTCCATTAAAAGGAGAGCAAATGTACATATTTCAATACGATAATAATAACCCTGAAGATTTAATTATGTATCGTAAAGAATTGGTAGAATAATCCACTCCATCGATTAATAAAAAGCTGGGTTTATCTCGGCTTTTTTTATTTTAGATTTCTATAAATAAATGACTCATCCCAACTGGCAGTCCCAATCCCCTCTTTTACACAATGCCAATTTAGCATGGAAAGAAGATAACACCCCTGTATCGAAACACTTTGATGATATCTATTTTCTCCAAGGTTTAGGCATACAAGAAAGCCGCTATGTTTTTTTACAGGGTAACCTGCTGGCTCAGCGGTGGCAGCATTTACCTAAAGAGCAGCATTTTACAATTGTAGAAACAGGCTTTGGTACCGGTTTAAATTTTTTAAGCACGGTGCAACTATGGCGGCAAAAACAGCAACCTAACAATAAAAACCACTTACATTACATAGCTATTGAGCAGTTTCCGATTAGCTGTAAAAACATGGCTCTTGTACTAAAAAACTCATTACAGAATTTATTACAAGAATCCCCTTTAGCCTCTGTACTTGAGCCTATTATTGATACCCTTACCCAGCACTACCCTCCTGCGGTAGCGGGCTATCATCGGCTTCTTATTAGTGATGATATAACCCTAACCTTACTGTTTGGTAGTGCTGAAGATATGCTTGATGAGCTACAAACAACCACGAGTCCTGTGCTGATGCCACAGCACAATCTAAAGGTTGATGCGTGGTTTTTAGATGGCTTTGCTCCGGCAAAAAACCCCAGTATGTGGACAGATACCTTATTTAATTTAATGGCAAACTTAAGTAGTACAAAAACCACCTTTGCCACATTTACCGCTGCCAGTGCCGTTAACCGTGGTTTAACAGCCGCAGGCTTTGCGGTTACAAAAACCAAAGGCTTTGGTACAAAACGCAATATGTTACTTGGTGAATTTAAACAAAAGCCCAACAACATAACCCCTAAAAACTATGGGCCTCAGTGGTTTGTTAGCAACAGCTTTTCGCCCTCTTACGCACCAACATTAAACAACAAAAAAATAGCCATTATTGGGGGAGGCTTAGCCGGCTGCCACAGTGCTTATCAGTTAGCTAAGCGTGGTTTTGCTGTTGATGTTTTTGATAAAAATAGTGCCCTCGCATCTGAGGCCTCCGGCAATACCCAAGGGGTGCTGTTTCATCGCCTCTCACACAAAAATGATTCTCTATCGCGTTTTTCACTAACTGCTTGGCTTTATGCTAATAGGCTTTATCAGCAGCTTTTTTCACAGGGTTTACTAAGCGCAAACGAAGGTGACTTTAACGGTATATTACAATTAAACGACAGTGATGATTTAACCCGTTACACAAAACTTAAAGAGCACTATAAAGAAGCTGAATGGTTACAGTTTTTATCCCCTGAACAAGCCAGCCAAAAAGCCGGAGTGCCTCTTGCCTCGTCGGCTATAGAGTTTATTGGCAGTGGATGGTTATCGCCCCCTGCTGTTTGCCGTGCATTAACCCAGCATGCCAGTATAAATATTCTACCTAATAATGAGGTTATCAAACTCTCCCAAAACTCTGATAACCATCATCACAAATGGCAGGTGCATACCACTAATACGGTTTTTTCAAACTACTATGGCGTTGTGATTGCCAATAGCCATAGTGCTAATGCTTTATCTCAAACAAAAGATTTGCCTTTGCAATGTGTCCGCGGGCAAATTAACCACCTACCACTTAGCCCTAACAATAACCTTGCATTACCCCAATGTACCGTGTGTCACGCAGGTTATATAACGCCACCTATTAATAACACGTTATCTTTTGGCGCTTCTTTTATTTTAAACAGTAAGAATACCGAGCTAACCCAGCAAGAACACCAAGCCAATATTCAGCAACAACTCCAATTTCTCCCAAGCTTATCGCCGTTGCTTTCCGCTTCTGAGCCATCAACCTATGGCCGTGTCGGGATTCGTTGTACCACCCCGGATTACCTCCCTATTGTAGGCTCTGTTGTCGATAGCATATCTCTTGAAAAAAGCTACCACCATATACGCCACAATGCCAAGGCAAACAGCGATATCCCCGGGCAATGGCTTGATGGTTTATATGTTTTAATTGGCTTAGGTTCACGGGGTTTAACCTATGGTGCATTAGCGGCCGACATTC